>CAYRAC010000316.1:0-1483 GCA_964422045.1 uncultured Steroidobacteraceae bacterium | reverse complement strand
TGGCGCAAGGTCGATACTCGAGTCAACGCTTCCGAGAGTTGGACGCGGCCGTCCGAGGTCACCGGGCCGCGCGGGACTGGCTTTTCTGCAGTTATACGGTTAACCTGCGGCCAATCGCGGGGTCAACCTGAATGCGCGCCGCGGCGCATCCTGGCTCGCAGTAGGCGTCGGAGCTTAACTATGCGCATTGAACACGTAGCGCTGTGGACGGATGATCTCAAAGGCATTGTGGATTTTTATACTCGTTACTTCGCGGCGACGCCAGGGGCGCCGTACGTCAACAGCAAGAAGGGGTTCGAGTCCGTGTTCCTCACTCTGTCGGGCGGAGCTCGTATCGAGGTAATGTCGACGACTACCCTGCACCCGGTGAAGATCGAAGCGGGCGCTCAGCGCATGGGGTTGACGCATTTCGCTATTGCCGTTGGATCGGATGTGATCGTGGACCAGCTGACGCAGCGGCTGAAGGACGACGGATACCCCGTGCTCGACGGCCCTAGGCGCACCGGCGACGGCTACTACGAGAGCGTTGTGCTCGACGCGGACGGAAACCGAATCGAGATCACGTCGTAGCGAGAAAGGGCGTCGAGTGGCTACGACGCGCCTACCGCTTGGACGTGATCGCCTGTCGCAGATTCTCGGCAACCCGCATCGCGTTAGCTGCGATGGTTAGCGCCGGATTGACGGCGGCCGATGACGGGAAGGGCGAGCTGTCTGCCAGCCACACGTTGTCCACCTCATGCAAATGGCCCGCGACGCTCACTACGCTGGAAGAGCGGTCATTCCCCATCAATGCCGTACCACACTGGTGCGAATTGGTGGCGATACCCATCCGTTGGGTGAAGATAAATGGGTAGCCGGCACCACGAATCGCCTTCTTTGTGACTCGAACGAGCTCGCGGGGGGCGCGCAGATTGTTCGGCCGCCAGTAGACCTTGATGGTGTTCCGCTCACGGTCGAATGAGACGCGATTCTCCCGGTCGGGCAGGTCCTCCGACGTCAGATACAGATCCACGGAGTGGTCCGTGATGTAGCGGGCGAGCGCCGTGGGGAGCCACGGGCGCATCCCGCGGACCATGGGGGCCCGGATCTTGCCCAACATCTGAACGTTGCCCAGAGGGAAGCCCCGGACGCTTGAACCCAGGTACCAATCGTTCAGGGCCAGGGTTTTCTGGAATGCAACGTCGTTCCGTCGGCGAGGATCCACCGCCAACATAAAGGTGCTGTTGTGCACCATGTAGTTGCGGCCCACGAGATCGGACCCGTTGCCGATCCCCTTGGGATGTTGGGAGTTCGCGGACTTCAGCAGAAGGGCGGCCGTGTTCACCGCGCCGCACGCGAGAACGAAGTGCTTGGCCTCGATGCGAATCGGCTCGCCAATCTTGACGGGTTCGCCCTTTCGAATCCCGGTCGCAGCGACCACGATCCGGCCGTCGGCCGAGGTCTCGAGCCGGTCAATGAACGTATTGGTTAGGATCTCGGTCGT
>CAYRAC010000315.1:0-5316 GCA_964422045.1 uncultured Steroidobacteraceae bacterium | reverse complement strand
TCGATTTCGAGTCGCACGCATCGACCAAAACGCGCTTGCGGCGCACGGCCATCGCAGCGGTGCGCGCCGCAATCGAGGCGGAGATCACCCTCGAAGCCTATCGACGGCGCGCGGTAAATTCACGCGGCTAGGCCGCGAACGAAGTCGAGCAGCGCCTGGTTCACGATTTGCGGACGCTCTTGCTGGATGAAATGCCCGGCACCGTCGATCAACAATAGCCGCGTCAGCCCAGGCACCGTGGTTGGCAGCGCCGCGAGCGCCGCGTTCCCGGATCCTCCCGCAATGACGGGATCCACGCTGCCCGCGATGAACAGAGCCGGCTGGAGGATCTTCGCGCCCGCCCAAGGCGCCGTGAGTTGCCAATTCCGGTCGATATTGCGGTACCAATTGAGTCCACCGCGAAATCCGCTGCGGGAAAACTCTGCGGCCATATGCTCGAGATCCGCGTTCGTGAGCCAGGCCGGAAGCTCGGGGGGATCGATGGTATGCGCGAGCCAGCCCTTGCCTGGCGGTATCGTCAGAGCCCTCGTCTGCGGCGGCGCGTCGCCGGAGATGGAAAAAAGAATGCGCCTCAAAGTCTGGCGTGGATCGCGTTCGAATTCCGCTTCGGCGACGCCGGGCTCCTGCAGGTAGAACCAGTAGTGAGTCAGAAGGCCCGCGGTGCGCAGCATCTGCAAAGGCGGCGCGGGACCGCGCTTGCGAAACGGAACGCTGAGTGCGGCGACTGCGCGAAACACGTCCGGACGAAACAGGGCGGCATGCCATGCGACATTGGCACCCCAGTCATGGCCGATGATCACCGCTTGCTGCTCGCCGAGCGCGGCAACCAGACCAACGGCATCGCCGACGATGTCGAAGATGCTGTAAGCAGAGATGGCGGACGGCGCCTCGGTGCCTCCGTAGCCGCGCATATCCGGGGCAACCACGTGATACCCGGCGGCCGCGAACGCCGTCAATTGATCGCGCCACGAGTACCAGCCCTCCGGAAAGCCATGGCACAGCAAAACGAGCGGACCTGTGCCTTGCTCGGCAAAGTGAATGCGAATGCCGTTGGCGATCACGTCGCGTTGTTGCAGGGCGTTCTCGATCATCGGGTTCCCGGCCGGGCAATGTCTGCGGCTCCGTGGCGAATGCTATCGTATACTTTTGCAGTTCATGCTCACAGTCGTTCTGTTCCTCGGGTCTGCTGCGGCGATCTACGTCGCGTGCGAATTCTTCGTCAACGGCGTCGAATGGTCGGGCCGCAAGTTGGGGGTGGGAGAGACGGCGACCGGCACCATCCTTGCCGCCTTCGGTACTGCGCTGCCGGAAAGCGCGGTCACCTTCGTCGCGGTGGTTTTCGGACGAGATGCCGCTCAGAAGGATATCGGCGTCGGCGCGGCCATGGGAGGACCTCTCGTCCTCGCGACCATCTCGTATGCTGTGGTCGGGTTCGCGATGCTTTGGAACCACAAACGCCTCGGGCGCGAGACGCATCGCATCGCGTGCGATTCGCAGAAGCTGCGGCGCGACCAAGCGTGGTTTCTGTGCATTTTCGTCGTCAAGGTGGCCCTCGGCCTGCTGGCGTTCAGCTATAAGCCGTGGCTCGGCGCCTTGTTCCTGCTGGCCTATGCGGTGTATCTGCTGCGCGAATTACGCGGCGCGCAGGTGCTGGGCGAGGAAGACCTCGAACCCCTGAAACTGCACCCGAAAGGCGACCCGGGCCTGCTCTTGCCGCTGCTGCAGACCGGCCTCGCGCTGCTCGCGATCGCGTTGGCGTCCAAGCTGTTCGTCAGCCAACTCGAGACCATCGGCATCTGGGCGGGGCTGTCACCGCAACTGGTGGCCTTGTTATTGAGCCCGATCGCGACCGAACTGCCCGAGACCATGAATGCGTTGATCTGGGTCCGGCAGGGCAAGGAGCGGCTGGCACTCGCCAATATCTCGGGCGCGATGATGATCCAGGCCACGATTCCAAGTGCTCTCGGTCTGATCTTCACATCCTGGATTTTTTCGCGCGAACTTATCGTTGCCGGAATCGTCACGATGATGGCGGTTGCGTTGCTGCTCGGGCTATTTTCCAAGAATGCAGTCAACGCGCGCTCGCTGATGCCGCTGGCCGGGCTATACGCGGCCTTCGTGGTTGCGATCGCCTGCCTGTGAGAGGCAAGGCATTGCGGGCGTTCAGCGAAACTTCACCGCCGACGGCGGTGCGCCAAAGAGGCGCAGAAAAGTGCGCCGCATGCGCTCGGCGCTGCCGAAACCGCAGTGGCGAGCGACCTCCTGAATCGATCGGCCGCTGCCGCCGAGTGACCCGCGCGCCGTCTCGGCGCGCAGCTGCTCGATCGCCTTGGCGGGGGAAACGCCGGTTTCGGCGCGGAATGCGCGCGAAAAATGCCGCGGGCTCATGCACACATGGGCCGCGAGGTCGGCAACGCTGTGGCGCTGCCGCAGATGGCTGCGAACATGGTCCAAGAGTGCGGTGAAGCGGCTATCCGCGCGCTCCATTTCCAAGAGCGAAGAGAACTGCGACTGCCCGCCGGGACGCCGGTAGTAAACCACGAGTTGTTGCGCGGTGCGGCGCGCGATGGTCGCGCCAAGATCGCTCTCGATCAATGCCAGCGATAGGTCGATTCCGGCGGTAATGCCGGCCGAGGTCCAAAACGATCCATCATTCACGAAGATGCGGTCGGGATCGAGACGGACGCGCGGAAATTTGCGGGCGAAATCGGCGGCGCGGCTCCAATGAGTGGTCGCTCGCTTACCGTCGAGCAAGCCTGCGGCGGCGAGCAGGTACGAGCCCGAGCAGACACTGGTGGTGCGCCGCGCCCGCGTCGCGCAAGAGCGAATGAAGCGGCGTGTTTTGACGCAGGCGATCGAAGCACGCGAGCCGTCGCCGCCTGCGACCACGAGGGTGTCGATGCCGCGCGCGCGTGCGAACGCCGCCGCCTGCAGCGCGGCACCCGACGAACTCACAACCAAGCCTGGTTCGGCGGCCAAGACTTTGAGCGCGTAGCTCCCCGGCTGGTAGCGCCCGGCAATTTCGAAGGCTGCGATCGGTCCCGCGGCATCCAGCAGTTGAAAGTCGCGATAGATCAGGAAAGCGATCAGGCGCGGCATGGCGTAAAAGGTTGGAATAACGTCATTTGGGACACAGCCTAACCGGATATTCTGAGGCCGTCAAAAATCGGGGAGACCCAGTCATGAGCAGCGAGGACTTCGTGGTGGTATTTGCGCTCTACCCGCGCGTCACGCAGCTCGACTTCACCGGGCCATTCGAAGTGTTCGCGCGCCTGCCCGGGGCGCGCTGCCTGCTGGCATCAAGCAGCGGCGGCGCGATCACGGCGGATGGCGGCATCACTTTTTCCAACGTGCTGAAAATGGCCGACGTCCCGCAATGCGCGCTGCTCTGTGTGCCCGGCGGTTTCGGAACTCTCGAGGCCATGCAAGACCCGCAGTATTTGTCGCAGCTGCGTCGCCTGGCTGCGCACGCGCGATTCGTGAGCTCAGTGTGCACGGGTTCGCTGTTGCTCGCGGCTGCAGGACTGTTGCGCGGCAAACGGGCGGCTTGCCATTGGGCCTGGCGCGATCTGCTGGCGGATTTCGGCGTGATCCCGGACCCGAAGCGGATCGTTCGCGATGGCAATATCATCAGCGGCGGCGGCGTCACCGCGGGGATCGACATGGCGCTGTCGGTCATGGCCGACATTGCCGGCGCCGACTATGCCCAGATGGTGCAGCTCGCATTGGAATACGCGCCCGAACCGCCTTTCGACTGCGGGCGTCCCGAGCGAGCGCGGCCTGCCATCGTCGCGGCCGCTCGAAAGCGGCTGGACTCGCTCGGCGCGCAACGCGCCGCAGCGATAGAGCGTGCGCTCGCCAATCTGAAAGCGGAGGTTGCGAGGTCCGCTTAAGATGGGCACTGCCGAGCGCCGCTACGCCGCCGACGGCGTTGTGCCGCCAAGAACCTGCAAGAAGCGCGCACGTTCGATGTTGCCGCCGCTCAATACCAGCGCCACATTCTTGTTGGCCATTCGCTGGCGTTCCAGAAGCAAGGCGGCGAGCGGCGCTGCGCCCGCGCCTTCAACGACCTGGTGCGTATCATCGAAATAAATGCGCATGGCCTCCGCGATGGCGTCTTCGCCGACTTCGACAATGCGTGAAGCGCCGCGGCAGATGATCGCGATCGCCTCTTCACTGGGCTCGCGTGTCGCCAGACCATCGGCAAAGGTTCGCGCCGACGAAGCGTTGACCGCGCAGCGCGCCGCATAGGAAAGCGCGGTGGCAGGCGCGTTGGCTGCGCCAACGCCGACAATTTCAGTCCTCAAGCCCAACAGATCCCGGACGGCAATCAACCCCGAGATGCCGGACCCCATGCCGACGCCGACATAAACGGCATCCAGGCCAGCGACCGCCGCCAACAGCTCCAGGGCGTAGGTCGCAACCCCGGCGACCAGATGGCGATGAAAGGACGGGACGAAATGCAGTTCGGCGGCGGCCGCGACGCGATGCGCCTCGCGCTTTGCGTCATCGAAATCTTTTCCGTACTCGACCACCCGGGCGCCGAATGCGGTGATTGCGGAGTTTTGATCGGCGGAGTTGTTGTGCGGCACGTAGATGGTTGCCGGCATGGCGGCACGTGCGGCGGCGAATGCAATCGACTGCCCATGATTGCCGCGAGTTGCCGTAATGACTCCGCGCGTGTTGGGTTCCGTTTGGCGGAGCCGATCCAAGTACACTAGGCCGCCGCGAACCTTGAATGCGCCGGTGGGCGTGTGATTCTCGTGCTTCACCCAGACGGTGCATCCGGCACGACGGCTGAGTTTCGGCCATGCGTATTGCGGAGTGGGCGGCACGATCTTGCGCACCAGCGCCGCGGCATTTTCCAATTCGCTCATCTCAAGTGCCAGGCCTTTCGAACTCACATCATCTCCCCCGGACGGACCGAGTATCTCCCGCAAATTATAAGCGCCTGCCCGTTACGGCACCCTGCACATTTCAGCGACTCCGCGATTGCGCCCGCCTGTGCCGCAGTGTTGTTCAGTGGGCGTATTCATTGACACGCTTTCACACGAATGACATATTCCGATGGTTCTCGTTGAACGGGCTGGAGTTTTTTTAAGGATTTCGAGCGACCGCCGATCGATCCCATCATGCGGAAGAGGGCATAGACCCTCCGGGAAATCGGCAATTTGGGGATGATCGTTTCAACGGCGATTTCGACAAGCGAGGCGTGTTTGCTTTGCTTGCAGCGAAATGGAGCCTTTGCGACTTGCAATCCTCGAAGGGAGAACTCGATGCGGCCTTGTTCAGCGCTTATCATGATGGCATTCCTGG
>CAYRAC010000314.1:0-5316 GCA_964422045.1 uncultured Steroidobacteraceae bacterium | reverse complement strand
CACTTGCCCGGAGCGGAGCCTTTGTCCGCCGACATGCTCAAAAAATTCCACGCTACGACCGCCCCCCTGCTCGCCAATCTGGCGCCGCAGCCGGCGCCCTCCGGCAGCGCACCCACCGCGGCCTTCGGTCCGCTCGCCGACAGCACGCCGCCGGTGGTGCCGTTGGCCGGCAGTATGTTTGGCGTATCTGCCGTACTGAGCGATGCGGACGCTCTCGATCGACCGGCTCTTCACGACTAGTCCAGGCTGCAATGGGCTTCTACCTCGGCCTGATGTCCGGAACCAGCATGGACGCAATCGACGCGGCCCTGGTCGACTTCGATGGGTCGCCGCTGCGCATTCTCGCGACCAGCGCCACGCGTTTCGATCCCGCGCTCAAACAGCGCATCGCGGCCGTTCTCGACTTTCCGGACAGCGTTGCTCTCGATGAGATCGGCCAGATCGATGTGGAATTGGCACGGGCTTTTGCGGCGGCAGCGCTCGCGCTGCTGCGCCAAGCCGGCGTCGGCAGCGGTGGCGTCGCGGCGATCGGCAGCCATGGGCAAACATTACGTCATCGTCCGGATCTGGCTGCGCCATTCACCTGGCAAATCGGCGATCCCAATACCCTGAGCGAAATGACCGGCATCACCGTGGTGGCCGATTTTCGCCGCCGCGACGTCGCCGCCGGCGGCCAAGGTGCGCCGCTCCTGCCGGTGTTTCACGACCAGGTGTTTCGCAGCGAACGCGAGGATCGCGTCATCGTCAACCTGGGCGGCATCGCAAACATCACTATCCTGCAACGCGATATGCCGGTCATCGGGTTCGACACCGGGCCGGCCAATCGCCTGCTGGACGCCTGGGTCGCTTTGCAGCAGGGCAAGGAGTATGACGCCGACGGCGAGTGGGCCGGCACCGGTCGATGCGATGACGCGTTGCTGCAGAAGCTGCTGGACGAGCCTTATTTTCGTCTGGCACCGCCCAAGAGCACGGGCCGCGAGTTGTTCAACCTGGCGTGGCTCAACCATAAACTAGGCTCAGCGCCGCGGCGGCCGCAGGATGTGCAAGCTACCTTGCAACAATTCACGGCGGCGACGCTCGCCGCCGAAGTCCACAGACACGCGCCCGGCGCGGCACTGTACGTGTGCGGCGGCGGTGCGCACAACGCCGGCCTGCTCGCAGCCATAGCACGGTCGGTGGCGCCGAGCACGGTTGCAACCACCACCGCCCTCGGCCTCGATCCGGACTACGTCGAGGCCGTCGCGTTCGCCTGGTTTGCACGGCGCACGCTCGAGGGATTGACGTCGAGTGCCGCGAGTGTCACCGGCGCGGCGGGGCCGCGGATCCTTGGCGGCGTGTATCGATACGCCTAGTGCGATGAACGACACCGACCTGCAAGCCCCGCAGCTGTTCATCAATCGCGAGCTCTCGTTTCTGGAATTCAACCAGCGCGTCCTCGAGCAGGCCAAGGACAGCCACATACCGCTGCTCGAAAGGGTGCGCTTCTTATGCATCTCGTGCGCCAACCTCGACGAGTTCTTTGAGATCCGGGTGGCCAGCTTGAAAGAGCTGTTGGAGGCCGGCGCGGTGCAGGGGGGTCCCGACGGACTGGCGGTGCCGGATCAGCTGAAAGCGATTCGCGCCCGCGCCGTTCGTTTGGTCGACGAGCAATACCAGCTGCTGAACGACGTGCTCATGCCGGAACTCGCGCAGAAGGGTGTGGTGTTCGTGTCGCCCGAGATGTGGACCGAGGCGCAGGCCGCATGGCTTGCCGATTATTTCAGCCGCGAAGTCGAACCGGTGCTGAGCCCGTTGGCTCTGGATCCTGCGCGCCCGTTCCCGCAAATCCTCAACAAGAGCCTGAATTTCGCGGTGGTGGTCGCGGGCGAGGATGGCTTCGGCCGCAACAGCGGTCTCGCCGTGGTGCAGGCGCCGCGTTCTTTGCCGCGCCTGATTCGCCTGCCGGACGAGCTCGGCAGCCGCAACTTCGTTTTCTTGGGAACGATTGTCGAGGCCTTCGTCTCCAGGCTGTTCGCAGGCATGCAGATGCGCGGCTGCTATCAATTTCGCGTCACGCGCAACAGCGATTTGTTCGTCGAGCAGGAAGAAGTCGACGACCTGCTGCGCGCCGTCGAAGGCGAACTCGCCTCGCGCCGCTTCGGCGACGCAGTGCGGCTGGAAACCGCCCACGATTGCCCCGAGGAGATTCTCAGCTACCTGTTGGCGCAATTTGGACTGAGCGGCGAAGACCTCTATAAAGTGTCCGGACCGGTGAATCTGAATCGGCTCATGGCCGTCTACGATCTGATAGACCGCACCGAACTCAAGTACGCGCCGTTCGCGCCGAGCGTGCCGGAACGACTGCGCATGGGCAGCGATCTGTTTGCGACGCTGCGCGCCGGCGACGTGCTTCTGCATCATCCTTTTCAAGGATTTGGGCCCGTCACCGATTTCATCAAGCAGGCGGCGAGCGACCCGCAGGTGCTTGCCATCAAACAGACCCTATATCGCGCCGGCAGCGACTCCACGATCGTGGGTGCGCTCGCCGAGGCTGCACAGGCAGGCAAAGACGTCACCGTCATCATCGAGCTGCGCGCGCGTTTCGATGAAGAGGCGAACATCGAACTTGCGACCAAACTGCAGGAAGCCGGCGCCCACGTCATGTACGGCGTGTTCGGTTTCAAGACACACGCCAAGCTCGTCATGGTGGTGCGGCGCGAGGAGAAGGGGCTGCGCCGCTACTGCCACCTAGGCACCGGCAACTATCATCCGAAAACCGCGCGCCTGTACACCGACTACGGCCTGTTGACGGCCGATGAGTCGATCGGCGAGGACATCCACGAAATTTTTCTGCAATTGACCGGACTTACGCGCGTGCCGCGGCTGCGCAAGCTCCTGCAGGCGCCCTTCGGCCTGCATCAAGCGCTGCTCGACAAGATCGAACGCGAGAGCGTGCATGCGCGGGCGGGCAAGCCTGCCCGCATCATTGCCAAGCTCAATGCGTTGACCGAACCCGTCATCATCCAGGCGCTGTATCGAGCCTCGCGCGCCGGCGTGAACGTGGATCTCATCGTACGCGGAGTGTGTTGCCTGCGGCCGGGCGTCCCGGGTGTTTCCGAACGTATCCAGGTGCGCTCCATCGTCGGCCGCTTCCTCGAGCACTCGCGCGTGTATTACTTCGAGAATGCCGGCGAGCGAGAAGTTTACTGCGGCAGCGCCGATTGGATGGACCGTAATTTGTTCCGCCGCATCGAGGTCGCATTCCCCGTCGAAGCGCCCGACCTCGCCTCCCGCGTCGCCGACGACCTCAAGTTGTATCTGGCCGACGATATGCAGGCTTGGGTTCTGAATGGCACGGGCCACTATGCCCGAACCTTCGGCAGCGACAGCACCAGCGCTCAGGCGCGTCTCTTGGGTCTGTATGACGAACGGATCCCGCTCACGGACGGTTGAGAGCAATTCAGCCGATATTCAAGCGAAATCCGGCGTCCTTCAAATACACCCGCTCCTGTTCCAGATCCTCCAATGTGAGCGGGTGTTCCTTCATCCAGCCTTGCGGCAGCTTCAGATTCACGCTGCGGCCCTTGACCGTGAGATTCACTTCCGGAAGCGGTTGCGGACTACGGCCTCGGTGCAGCAGCACCGCGAGCCTCAGCAGCACGATCAGAAACTCCGCGAGCCGATCCCAGGGCGGCAGCAAGTCTTCCAGGGATTCGGCGGACAGCTGCCGGCGATGGCCGCCGACCAACGCGGACAACAACAGCTGCTCTTCGCGAGGAAAGCCGGGCATATCGGCGTTCTGCAGCAGATAGGCGCTATGCCGCTGGTACTTGGAATGCGCGATATCGAGTCCCGTCTCGTGAAGCCGCGCGGCCCAGCGCAGCACGGACTCCGCAAGCGGGTCCTCCAATCCCCATTCGGACTCGACTTGCTCGAGCAGGCCGACCGCGGTGGTTTCGACGCGATCCGCCTGTGCGCCGTCGACGTGGTAGCGCTTTTCCATGCCGCGCACGCTGCGCACGCGCGCGTCCTCGTCGGTGAAGCGGCCCATCAGGTCGTAGAGCAATCCTTCGCGCATCGCACCTTCGGCAACGCGAACGCGGTCGATGGTGAAGTTCTCGACGATTTCCAAGAGAATCGCCAGCCCGGCGGGGAACACCGGTGCGCGCTCCGCATCCACATCCTCGAGATCGAGTTCATCCACATGACCCGCGGCGATCACCCGCTCCGCGAGTAGACGCAGATTCTCGAGCGTGATGCGCGGCGCTTCGGGATTGAGGCTGCGCAGCACATCGCCGATGACGCGCACCGTGCCGGAGCTGCCGAATGCCTGCAGCCAACCGAGCTTGCGGTACGCCTCTTGGATGGGCTCGAGCTCGAGTCGCACGGCGGTGCGCGCGCGTTCGAAGCGTTTCTCGGAGATCTTGCCGTCATCGAAAAAGATGGCGCTCAATCCGACGCAGCCCACCGACAGACTCTCGAGCAGCAGCGGATTGAATCCCTCGCCGATCACGACCTCGGTCGATCCGCCGCCGATATCGATCACCAGCCGCTTGTCGGGGCTCATCGGGCTCGTGTGCACGACTCCGGAATAAATCAGCCGCGCCTCTTCGAGTCCGGAGATGATCTCGATCGGATGACCGAGCGCGGCGCGCGCACGTTCCAAGAACCAGCGCTTGCGCTTGGCGCGCCGCAGGGCGTTGGTGCCGACGACCCGCACGCTGTCGGCGTGCATCGCGCGCAGCCGTTGCCCGAAACGCTCGAGGCAGCGCAGTGCGCGGTCAGTCGCGGAATCGTCGAGCCGGCCGCTGTCGCCCAATCCTGCGGCGAGGCGCACCATCTCGCGAAGCCGATCCAGAATGATGAGCTCGCCGTCCGAATGACGCGCCACGACCATGTGAAAGCTGTTGGACCCCAGGTCGACGGCCGCGAGCACGTCGGGCACGACACGACCGCCGCTCATCTACGCGGTCAACATTCTTAGGCTGAGAACGAAGACCCGCAACCGCAGGTTGTTTTCGCGTTCGGGTTGCGAATGACGAACTGAGCGCCCTGCAAATCTTCTTTGTAGTCGATTTCAGCACCCATGAGGTACTGCGCGCTCATCGGATCGACCAGCAACTGCACGCCGTGATTCTCGACGCAGAAATCGCCGTCTTCGATCTTCTCATCGAAGGTGAAACCGTACTGAAACCCCGAACAACCGCCGCCGGAGACGAATACCCGTAATTTGAGGTTGGGGTTCGCCTCTTCGCGAATCAACTCCCCCACTTTGCCGGCCGCAGCGTCGGTGAAAACCAGCACGTTCGGCGGGGGCGGCATGGCCTCCCCGCCCGC
>CAYRAC010000313.1:2437-5328 GCA_964422045.1 uncultured Steroidobacteraceae bacterium | reverse complement strand
AACGTATGGCAGAAGTTCGTCATACTGCGACTCGGCAAACTGCAAAGCGTGAAAGGCGCCGGAATGTTTTTGATCATTCCGTTGCTGGATCGGGTCGTGGCGATCATCGATGGCCGTATTCAAACCACCGCATTCAATGCGGAACAAGCCCTCACCAAGGATACGGTACCCGTCAACGTCGATGCCATCATCTTTTGGCATGTCGAGGACGCCGAAAAGGCCGCGTTGGCCATTACCAATTACCGAGAGGCGATCGATCGGGTGGCCCAAACGTCACTTCGCGAAATGATCGGTTCGTCGATGTTGGCTGCGCTTCTCTCGGATCGCAAAGAGGCCGACGAGCAATTGAAGGTTGAGATCGGACAAAAGACCGCTCCCTGGGGAATCGCCGTAACTTCGGTGGAAATTCGTGACGTCGCGATTCCCGTGGCCCTGCAGGACGCGATGTCGCGGCAAGCCCAGGCCGAGCGCGAGAAGCAAGCGCGCGTGATCCTCGGATCGGCCGAGGCCGCTATCGCAGGCAGATTTGTGGAAGCGGCCGCCATATACGCGGGCCACCCCGTTGCTCTTCAGCTCCGAGCCATGAATATCATTTACGAAACCACCAAGGAGAGAGGCGCGACCATATTGATGCCCACCTCCATGGTCGACAGCCTGAACCCGAGCGCATCGGTGCTCGCAGCGGCACTAGCCATTCAAGGGGCAAATGGGCCAGACCTGGGCAAGGGGGTGCCGGTTACCGTCTCGAGCTAGACCCCTATAGCCGTTGTCCAAAGGCGGCGACTGTACGCTAACCGACAGACCGTGGTTGAAACGAGCGCGTATGGTGACCGACGTCCATTCGCCCATTGGAGAGAACTGTGTTACGCAACCTGCAGGACATTGAAGGCTTTGCTATCCATGCAACCGATGGGGTGCTCGGCAAAGTGAGGGACTTCTACTTTGATGACGAGTCCTGGGTAGTCCGATACTTTGTCGTTGAGACCGGAGCGTGGCACGCGAATCGCCGAACGCTGATTTCGCCTATGGCCATGGGCATTCCGAACTGGTCGGAGAAACTGATTCCCGCCGCCCTCACCCAAGAGCAGGTCAAGCATGGACCCGATATCGACACCGACAAGCCCGTGTCGAGGCAACATGAGATGGGCTATTTGGGATATTACGGGTATCCCAATTATTGGGGAGGCGGCGGCCTGTGGGGCGCAGGGATCTATCCGGACATGCTGCAGGGAGGACTGGACCCAGCCGCGGCAGACCGCGGCAATGAACGAGCACGCCGGCTCCCCGGACATTCAAAAAGCGAGACCGGCGAAACTCGCCGGCAAAACGACCCCCACTTGCGAAGTGCCAACTCGGTCATGCGGTATTACGTGCATGCAACGGACGGGGACATCGGGCACGTCGCTGGAATATTGGTCGAAGAGGAAACCTGGGCGATTCGCTACATCCTTGTCAATACGAGCAACTGGTGGCTCGGACATGAAGTGCTGATTGCTCCCGAGTGGATTGATGATGTGTATTGGGCAGAATCGAAGCTGATGGTCGCACTGACCCTTCAAGCGCTTAAGAATGCGCCTGAATACAACTCCAAAGCGCCCATCACTCGCGAACACGAGAAGCTTCTGCACGCATCCCACGGACATGGAGGCTACTGGCCAACTGAGACCGCGCAGGACGGCAATACCATTCGCGCCTAGCGAACGGAAGAGCTAATCGCCCTGCGTATTTCCGTTGCACGATCGAGAATCGAGGAAGCTAGGTGTATCAACGCATTTTCGTCCCTCTTGACGGTAGTGCGACCGCCACCCGGGGATTGGGCGAAGCGATCCGGCTTGCCAAGAATCAAGGTAGCCAGCTTCGCCTGTTTCACATTGCAGATGAGCGTGTCGTGGATTGCGGATACGGGCCGGGCACCTACGGCAGCGAGTTAATCGAATCGGCTCGAACAGAAGGCCACAAGATCTTGAGGGACGCCCAAGAACTTGCCCAAGCCGGCGGTATGGGGGCCGAAATCCTATTGATGGAGTCCGTGGGTGGACAGATCGCCGCATTGATCATTGCGCAGGCCAAGGCATGGCCCGCCGATCTCATCGTTATGGGCACACATGGACGGCGCGGTATTAGCCGACTTGCAATGGGCAGTGATGCCGAGTGCGTCGTAAGAAATACGCCAGTACCGGTGCTCCTGATTCGCGCCTGAGATGAGCGCGCCTAGGTGCAATGCCCGCCTCTGTGGCTCAGCGTACAGTAAGGATGTCCAATGCGGCTCACACTACTTGCTTTGGTGAAGGAGTTTCCAACGTGAGCAATGGTTTTCACGCAGTTGTCTGGATCAGTCACGCCGAGGCAAAAATTTATAGGTTTAGCGGAGATAAGGAGGTGCAGGTGGACCTTCATTCTCACACCTCGCTGCAGCGCTTGCACCATAGCCGGACAGGATGGGAGGCTGGCGGCAATCCGCAAGATGATACGGAGTTCTTCGAGCGCATCAACGCAGCGCTTGAGCACGCTGAGGGCACAGTTATAACCGGACCGGGTAACGCAAAATCCGCATTGAAAGCGTTTCTCGACCACGCCCGACCGAATGTTGCGTCGCATGTTTTAGCTTTGGAAACGCTGGATGATCATCCTGCAGCTGATACATTGCTGGCGCTAGGACGTCGGTACTTTGTGAGCGCCGATCCAATTCTTTCGGCCGCAGAGAAGTCTCGGGCGCTGCCTTAGATCAATCGAGCCCGGCCGAACGCACCCTGGAGCGCAGTTCCGGACCTACGCGGCCATCACCGGCAGTTCATCCAAGCCAGGCGACCGCACGTTCTCTTCACTCGTAATTGCTGGAGAGGCCATGTTTGATTGGATCGAAATCGGTCTCGCGGCGGCAACGGCGGCGT
>CAYRAC010000313.1:0-2337 GCA_964422045.1 uncultured Steroidobacteraceae bacterium | reverse complement strand
GGAGAGGCCATGTTTGATTGGATCGAAATCGGTCTCGCGGCGGCAACGGCGGCGTTTGTAGTGGCTGCAGTCACCCCGCATTTACGGACATATCGCTCTTTGTTCTTAGGCGGTGGTGCGCTAATGGCGATCAGCATGCTGTTCCCCCGGCCGGGGAACCGGCTCGGTCAATTTCTTTTTGCTCAAACATCCGGTTCGATGCATCTGCCGTCGGAACTCTTCGGCATAGCCTGGTGGGTGCTTGGCGCATGGTTCATCAGAAGCATCATGGCTCTGATTCTGCGGCGAACGATTTTCCCGAATGACTATCAACCGCACGCGCGACGTCTGTTCGCCGATCTGGCGTCCGGAATGTTGTACATTGTCGCCTTCGTCGGGATCATGGACACGGTTCTGAAGCAGCCGATATCTGCGTTTTTGGCCACGTCCGGCGTGCTAGCCATCGTATTGGGCCTGGCGCTGCAGAATACGCTGGCGGACGTCTTCTCCGGCCTCGCGATCAACATTGAACAGGCCTTTGGAGCCGGTGATTGGATCACGATGGACGACAACGTCGAGGGCCAGATCATCGAGATCGACTGGCGGGCGACACGGATCCGCACGTTCGCGAACGACATGGTCGTGATCCCGAACAGTGTAATCGCCAAGGCCATCGTAACCAATCATCGCAAGTTGAACGAACCGCACATATCCAGTCTGTCGCTGAAGATCGACGCGTCAATGTCGCCGGCGAGCGTGATCAAAGCGCTTGAATCGGCTGCGAGCGCAAGCCCGGGAGTGGCGCCCGGCAACAAGCCGGCTGCGTACGCCTGCGGTTTCGCCGACTCACTGGTGATCTACAAGCTGTACTTCGCCGTTGAGAGCTTCATGCTGACGGCCGAGGTTCTTTCCCAGGTAACCATACGGGTGATAGACACTTTGCAAAGCGCGGGGATTCACGTCGGGGCGCTGCCCGCGGATGTCAGGATCATCCCGGGTGACATCGTTGCCGCTCCGCTCACCGCGGCCCAAGACGCCCGGTAGCCGTCGGGGCCGCTGCTGCGGGCGATGGTAAATTCGCCGAGGCTGCCTCACTGAGTAGGCTCGCAGTTGGTGGCTGGCTGCGTTACGCCGCTTGCTCGAGCATCGGCCGGCGCTTGTGCCACTCGGTGGCTTGCTCGTAAGCACGGGCTAGACGGAGAACCGTTGCTTCCTCGCCCAGAGCGCCGGTGATTTGCATGCCGATAGGCAGGCCAGATTGCGTGAATCCACAGGGCACGGTGATTGTAGGTACCCCAAACATGTCGAACGGCCGGGTGTTGTGAAGCATGAGTACCTCCTTCGCTCGCATCGTAGTGGGGTCCGATTGCAGATCGGCGATCGCAAACGGTGCTACGGGAGTGGTCGGGGTGATCAAGAGATCCACGCCATCAAATCCGCGTGACACGGAGCGGCGCAGCTGCTGCATCTGGCGCCGGCTGCGAATATAGGTTGACGTCGTGATGTTAGTTCCGGCCATAATTCTCTCAATGGTCGGCTTCTGATAAAGCTCCGGACTCTTGGCAACGTAGTCCTCATGGTACGCGTAGGCTTCTGCCTGCAGGATGGCAGTGCACGGATCCATGACTGCGGCGTAGGTAGCATTCGTTGCCAGTGGCGCAACATCGATCAGTGCGCGGGTCAGGGTCTTTAAGTCAGACAGAGCCGCCGCCATGGCGGCCTGTATATCGGGATCAAGACCCTCGAAGAAGAAGTCACGCGGGATGCCAACCCGCAACGCGGAGGTCGCAGACTGCATGGCCGCAGCGTAATCCGGGACGCTGTATCGAGGCTACCGTTGTCCCGCGGGTCGTAGCCGGCCAAGACTTGGAGCATCAAAGCAGCGTCCACCGTCGTGCGCGTCATGGGACCCAGATGGTCCAACGACCACGACAAGGGAATTGCTCCTGCCGTGCTCACGCGCCCGTAGGTTGGTTTGAGTCCGACGATACCGCAGTACGCCGCCGGTTCACGAATAGAACCGCCTGTATCGGAACCGATCGCGCCGTAGCAGAGATGCGCCGCGACAGCCGCTGCGCATCCTCCCGAAGATCCGCCCGGACTATGAGCGAGATTCCAGGGATTGCGGACGGGACCGAAAAAGCTGACCGCTGAACTGCCGCCATACGCGAACTCGTGCAAGTTGAGCTTGCCGAGGAACACCGCCCCAGCTGCCTTGAGCCGCCGCACGACCTCCGCGTCCTCCGTGGGAATGCGATCCTTGAACAATTCGCTCCCTGCCGTCGTACGTACGCCAGCAGTATCGACCAGGTCCTTCAGTGCGATCGGGATGCCATGCAGGGCGCCCCGCCAGCGGTG
>CAYRAC010000312.1:3158-5330 GCA_964422045.1 uncultured Steroidobacteraceae bacterium | reverse complement strand
TGTAGACGCCGCCGGTCTCATCGCCCTCGGGGGCAGTCTCGCCGATCAGGATCTGTGGATTGCGTCCGTGGATTATGTGCACGATGACTGGGATCTCAAATCGGAATACGGCAAACAGAAGTACCTGGGGATCTCGGCCGACTCCTACTATCTCCAAGCCGCGCGGAACTTCGCGGCCCGCTGGACCGTGTTCGCTCGTTACGACTACGTGACGACCGATAAGGCGCGTTCATCGGATGAGTCGTTTTCGCAGAAAGTTCTCGCCGTCGGACTGAATTTCAAGGTCCGCAGCAACCTCAGTCTTCGCATCGAAGAGCAGTTCAACCGGGGATATGCATTACCTGTAGCGAGCGGCGAAGTCGTGCCGGGCACGGGCACGGACGACTGGAGCTTATTCATCGCCGGCGTGCATTTCATTTTCTGACGACTTCGATCAACTCAACCACCATCGAGAGTTTTCATCATGAAGCGATTGATTTCCTGCCTTGCACTGATTATCGCGACGGTGTTGGCAGATCCGGTCGGCGCGGGAGATTTCGCGGTCATCGTCAACAAAGCGAATGCCTCCACGATCGACAAAGCCGTCATCGCCAAAGTGTATAGCGGCGACAAAAAGAGTTGGGAGAATGGCGTGTCCATCGCCGCCGTCGATTTGCCGGAAGACAACGCAGCTCGAAGCGCATTCAGCACCGTGGTACTGGGCAAGACAGTAGCCAATGTCAAAGCGTACTGGGCCCAGCTCGTTTTTTCCGGAACCGCGCTACCGCCGAAAGTACTGGCTTCGGATGACGATGTGAAGAAATTCGTGAGCGGCAACAAGGGCGCGATCGGTTACATCAAGGCGTCGGCCGTCGATGACTCCGTCAAAGTGGCTATCAAGTAAGGCTTCAGTCACCGCCGCACAAGGTTTTGGGCGAGTATTTCAGCGCGCTGATCGATTCGACCGCCGTCAAACGGAGCAGCCACGCGCAAGTGCACGTTGCGCTGGCGATTTGGTCGTTTTTCTCTGATCGTGCTTGACGTGTATACGCAAAATTGGGTGATGGGACATTTGCCTACTCGACGCCGTGTGCTCGCCATGCTCAGCCGTGGCGATCTGGCCGCAAGTGCTACTGCCTCGCCGTTTCGAATCAGTCGGCCCGCTGTGTCAGCGCTACCGCGTGTTCTGGAACCACAAGATGTCGGCGTTAGGCGATTACCTGCGCGCGCAGCGGAAGGATTCGTAGTTGCATGCGAAGTCTCATTGTTGGCAGTATTCTGGGCAAGGGGTGGCGCTCGAAGATATGCGGTTGAATCTGCCCGCCTGCTTTCACGATCGAGCGGCAGCGGGCCCGTCCCTGCGACGCCCGAAGCCGATCGTCACCGGAACCAGTGGCGCAATATCGAGGACAGGAATGCAGCAATTCAAGACTCGTCTCACTTCACGAGGCCCCGCAGGCGCATGGACGTTCCTCGAGGTTCCGTTCAGCGTCGAAAAGGTGTTTGGCAGCAAGGCGCGTATCCCCGTCTCGGGAACGATCAACGGTTTCGCCTTTCAGAATTCGCTGATGCCAAACGGTGACGGCACGCACTCAATGATGGTCAACAAGGCATTGCAGACCGGCGCCAAGGCGGCGGCAGGTGACCTCGTCTCGGTGGCAATGGCTGTCGATCGATCCGAGCGCGTGCTTACAATTCCTCCGGAACTCAAGAGGGCGCTCTCCTCGAACAAGGCGGCCGCCATGGCTTTCAAAGCGTTGACCTATTCCCATCGCAAGGAATTTGCCGAATGGATTGCGGCCGCAAAGCGGGAAGAAACACGGCTTAGTCGTGCCGAGAAGTCAGTTGCCATGGTGATCGCGAAGAAGCACGTCCGTTAGATTCGCCGGACGGATGGAAATCCCGCCGTAAAGCAGTCGCTGGATTATCCCCGAAGCCGGCGGCATGTTAGGCTATGAAGGGATCACTTCATTGGCGACACTTACCGCGCAGGGAGCCGATATGGGGGGTGACGTATATCCACGCTTTCGCGCCGCCGCGGTGCAAGCGGCCCCCGTATTCCTGAACCGCGATGCTTCAATCTGTAAATTGGAGCAATGGGCAGCTAAAGCCAAGGCAGCCGGTGCCGACCTGATCGTTTTCGGCGAATCCTATATTCCCGCCTTCCCTCTCTGGAACATGTTGTACGCTCCG
>CAYRAC010000312.1:0-3148 GCA_964422045.1 uncultured Steroidobacteraceae bacterium | reverse complement strand
CTCCGATCGATCAGCATGCTTTCTACCGTCGTCTATACGACAACGCCATCGAAGTGCCAAGCCCGCAGGTTGACCAGCTAGCAGACGTCGCCCGCCGCCACCGGGTCGTCCTTTCGGTCGGCGTAACCGAGAAGGGGACCGAGAGCCTGGGGACGATGTGGAACACCAACTTGCTGTTCGATGCAGACGGCACGCTGCTGAACCGCCATCGCAAACTGGTGCCGACATGGGCCGAGAAGTTGACGTGGGCAAACGGGGACGCGTCCAACTTGCGTGTGGAGCAGACGGAACTCGCCAAACTGGGTATGCTGATCTGCGGCGAGAACACGAACACGCTGGCGCGATTCGCCCTGCTGGCTCAGGGCGAACAGGTACATATCGCATCCTATCCACCGGCGTGGCCAGTTCGCCGTCCGGGAGCGAGCCAGAACTACAATCTGACCGATGCCATTCGCATTCGCTCGGCCGCGCATGCCTTCGAAGGCAAGGTGTTCAATGTAGTCGCTTCGTGCGCACTGGACGAACAGGCGATCAGCGAAGTCTCCCAAGGCGACGCCGAAGTGCGCAGGGTGCTCGCGTCGGCCCCTCCCGCAACGTCAATGATTCTCGGTCCGCGGGGCGAGCTGCTCGGCGAACCTCACGTGGGGGGTGAGGGCATGGTGGTGGCCGAGGTCGACATCTCGCTCTCGATTGAACAGAAGCAAATCCATGACATCGTCGGTTCCTACAACCGCTTCGATGTGTTCCGGTTGACCGTCGACCAGCGGTCTAACCGCCCAATTACCGTAATTCGCGACGATGGCGACTCGAGGGCGGGGACGCCGGCCGATACTGGGCCTCCCATTGGGGAGACACCGCTGGGTGCATCCAATGGGTCAGTCTATGGAAAACAAAAACGAGGGGCACCGTGATGACGGCACGATACATGAACCCAGATTTTTCAGAAACAACGACGACTCCAGACCTTATCGCGCGCAGAGCGGTACGCGCGGCGTACTTCGGTTTTTTTGTCGACATGTTCGAGGTTTACTTGCCCATTGCGGTGCTGGCACCGGCGCTTGCTTACTTCATTCCCGCCGGCCTGAGCGCGGCCTCCAAAGCGACGATTTTCTCGGTGATATTTGCAATTTCGCTGATGGGGCGACCGATTGGCTCGATGGTCTTCGGTCACTTTGGCGATCGACTGGGAAGGCGCCGGATAACGCTGATCTCAGTCGCGGGCTACGCCATTGCGACCCTTTTGGTCGCGGCGCTTCCCGGCTACGAGGCTTGGGGCGGCGCCTCCATCGCGGCACTCCTCATTCTGCGCCTGGCAGATGGAGTATTTATCGGCGGTGAATACACCGCAGCCAATCCGCTGGCGATGGAGTATTCGCCCAAGGAGAAGCGCGGACTCAATGCCGCATTCATTCACGTGGGCTACCCTGCTGCGCTGGTTTGCGTGTCGTTGCTCGCCGCCTTTATGCTGAAATTGGCGCCCGCGGGAGATGCCGGCTCGGCGTATGCGGTTTGGGGCTGGCGCATTCCGTTCGTGATCGGAGCATTGCTCGCCGGCGCTCTTTTCCTGTACTACTATCTCGCGGTCCCTGAATCCGAAGTTTGGCGCTCATCCAAGAAAAGCGCCGCTCCTCTGAAGGAAATCTTTGCGGGTGCTGATTTGCGTCGCTTAGGGCAGCTCATCGTAGTCATGAGCGGGGCGTGGCTCACGCTCGACGCGACCGTGGCGGCACTTCCTGGGGTAATCAATACAGTTCTGGGGGTGAAGTCGCCAGGCGTCAACACAGGCATCCTGATCGGCGCAGCCATTTCGGCGCCGATCCTTCCGCTGGTCGGTGTACTGAGTCAAAAATTTGGGCGCCGACCTACGCTCATCGTCTTTGGACTGTTGAATATGGTACCGGCGAGCGCGCTGTATTACTTCCTGATGGCGGGCGCCTATCACGACCCTGCCATGCTGGTTGGATTGATCGCCCTCATCTTGGTGCTCACAATCCCGGTATGGGCAGTCATCACGCCCTACTTAGCAGAGAGCTTCCGCACCGAAATTCGCTCATGCGGATACGGCCTCAGCTACAGTTTGGCGACGATACTGCCCGGCTTCTATTCCTTTTACATGCTGGGCCTGGCCAAGCTCATGCCTTATGAGTTCAGTCCGATTGTTCTTCTCGCCGCAGGGGGGCTCATGCTCACGTTGGGCGCCCTCGCCGGGCCCGAAACGAAGCATGTGGACTTCAATCGCTAGGCCTGCTTGCACTCACCTCATTCGGAGTCGACGCTTTACCAGCCGCCAAAGTCTCAAGGCTTTGGCCAGGTTGCTACGCCGCGTAACCCGCTCGCGGCCTGGCAGGTACTCGAAACCTTCATCAAGGATCACGCGATTACGAACGAGTGGTTCGCCAGCGGTTTGAGCATCGACGCACGCCCGGAGTTCTGGACGCCAAGTTCACTGGAAGGCGTGCTCGCGACCCTGACGGCGTTGGAAGGAAAGCCGGATTTGATACCCGGCGGCACTTATCGATCGCGGCCGAGCAATACACTCACCTGGTTCGAGAAGCCGAATCAACGTAAGCCCCTCAGTTCAAGAACGCTGCTGGCCGTGCTCGATATCGCGGCGCGTCTGCCAAAGTCGAGTATCCAGTGGTGCTACCCCATTCAACTGCACTTCGCTTTCGATTTTTTCTGGCGCGGCCGATCCGAGCTGCAGACACCACCAGTTCGCTCCCTGCGCAGTCCTCACGACGAATCCGACTGGGGGCCGCGCAATCCTTTCTCGACCCTGGGCATCTCGATAAAAGACCACCTTTTTGTGCAGCCGTTTTTCCTCTTGCCGTACGAGTGGGGCAGCCCTGCCTTCATCGACGTGCTGGCGGAGATATCCGCCCAGCTGCCAATCAGATTGCGACCGAATTATTTCAGGCGCGCCGTGGTGAACAAACGCGGTACGGCCTTCAAGTTGTCGCGTATCGTGCAAAAAGCGGCGTGACCGGTGCCGCTTACCCCCGGAAAGCGGAAATGCTATCTGCCGCATTTCGAGGGGCCTGCGCGTCACCCGTCCGCTCGACCCACTCGGCGCGCCACGCGCTCGCTTCGAACGGATCCGCAAAATACTGCGTTTCTCGTGCCACCTTGTCGTCCCTGAACTCCATGA
>CAYRAC010000311.1:0-5330 GCA_964422045.1 uncultured Steroidobacteraceae bacterium | reverse complement strand
CCTTCGGTGCGCGCGAGCACGAGATGCAGGATCTGCTCGGTCAGATCGTGATCGCCACCCGAAATGAAGATCTTGGAGCCGGAAATACGAAACTGCCCATCCCGGGAGCGCGCCCCTCGGGTAGTGATGAGTCCGACGTCCGATCCGGCCTGCGGCTCCGTGATGGCGATGGTCGCGGTCCATTCACCGCTCGCCAGACGTGGCACACAGATTGCCGAGAGGTCCGGGTCGGCGTGGGCAAACAGCACTGAACCTGCGGCTCGAGCCGCTACTGCAATCATTGCAAATCCGAGGTCGGCGCCGCCCAGCATGGTCGCCACACACGCTTGCAGAAGAAACGGCATGCCTTGGCCGCCGTGCGACGACGGCGCGCTCAACGCCGACCAACCACTGTCCCGCCATGCTCGGTAGGCCTCCTTCCAAGCGGGCGCAGTGATCACGCGACCGCCCTGCAGTGTGGCTCCTATGCGATCCGACTGCTCACTGATTGGAGCGATGGCGCTACCGATAAAATCACCCGCCGCCCCGAGCATCTGCGCGATCGACTCACGGTCCAATCCGTCGACGCCGCACTTTGCGAGCACCGCGTCGCAGTCGATCACGTGCGTGAGCAACCATTGGCAATCATCGACGGCAGCGTCGAAACGGGTCATACAGCTCGTCCGATGGGCGCAGCGTCCGGTTCGCTTCCGCTACCACTGTCGGGCGCGTGCGATCGATTCAGGAAATCCTGGATACGGTCGTGCGCCTGAGTAGACGCATGTGACAGACTCGCCGCCAAGCTCTCCGTGAACAGACCGTCCGCTGCTGACATATCTGCGATCCGCGGCAACGCGTTGACGATCAAATAGTTCACCAAGGGCGCATTGCCGGCGATCGCCGTCGCCACTCCAATGGCGACCGCATCGGCCGTGCCGGCATCTACCAACTGATGGATCAACCCGATCCTTTCGCCTTGCTCGGCGTCGACACAGCGGCCCGTCAACATGAGCTCAGTCATTCGTCCGGCGCCGATCACGCGGCTGATGCGCACGCTACCGCCGCCACCGACGAAGAGTCCGCGACGCGCCTCGGGCAGTTGAAAGAACGTAGTGCGGTCCGCGATGCGCACATGTGCAGTAGCCGCGAGTTCGAAACCACCGCCGATCACGGCGCCATGCAGCGATGCGACCACCGGTGGACCGTAATGCAATCGCTCTTTGATGGCATGCCAGCGCCGCGATACCTTATGAACCTCGAGCGGGCCACGGTCTTTTTGTTCAGACAGATCCAGTCCCGCGCAAAAATGCGGTCCGTTTGCGGTCAGCAAAATTGCGCGGACTCCCTCATCGAGCTTTGCGAGCGCGCTCTCGAGCTGATCTGCCATGGCGTCATTGAGCGCATTACGCTTGCCGGGACGGTTCAGCGTCAGCCGCAATATCGGACCCTCCCGGGCGATATCCCAAGGAAGATGCATTTTTGTCATGCTCGCGGCTCCGCGGTGTCAGTAGACTGAATGAGGCCGACAAGGTGCTCGTCGCGCCATCGAATCCAATCGCCGATGGAACGCGTTCCCGCGATTTCTGCGGCGCCCGCGATGATCCGGGTACGAACTGCGGGCGTCAGATGCAGTTCCCCAAGGTCAGCCCACCAACGTTCGAACGCCTCCGCAGCCAGATCGAGCGTATGTGCCGCGCCGCCTTCGCCCCCCGCCAGATGAAAGGTCATCAGGCCGCCCATCAATGCCCATCTCAATCCCAGCCCGTAACGTACGGCATCGTCGATATCCTGAGCGGAGGCCACCTCCTCCACCAGACAATGGAAGGCCTCGCGCAATAACGCCGCCTGCAACCGATTCGCGAGATGGCCGCTGACTTCACGACGCAGCACGATCGGGCGCTTCCCCAAGCGGCGCAAAAACGTCCTGGTCCACTCAACGGCCGCAGGATCGGTTGCCGCGCCCCCGACGATCTCCACCAGCGGGATGAGGTGCGGCGGATTGAACGGATGCGCAACGACAACACGACCCGGAAAACGGCACTGCGACTGAAGAATGGTCGCACTGATCCCGCCGGTGCTCGACAGTATCAGGCACTCTTTCGGCATGACCGCATCGAGTTCGGCGATCAGCCGAATCTTGAGATCGGGATTTTCCGGAGCGTTTTCATGCACCAGATCGGCCCGCGCCGCAGCCTCCGCAGGCGATGCCGCGACGCTCAACAACTGCAACGGTGGGACAGCGGCGGCGGTCGGCCGCAGACGTCGCAGCGCAGGCCAGGCGTCGGTCACGAAACGACGCAACTCCTGCTCGAAAGCGGGTCCCGGATCCGTAGCTACCACCTCGTAGCCGTGCGCCAGATACAACGCCGCCCAACTCTTTCCCACCGACCCTACGCCCACCAAGGCGACTGCCTTGATTTGACGAACGCTGTAGATGGACGTGGTTGTTTGATACATGGCTGAAGTCTGCTGTTGCTGGAGGGGCATGCTCCGCTTACCCACCAGATGCACTATACCATATAGTATGGTTAGGGCTGAGCGCTTGTCAATGCGCAGCTGTGCTATTATTTACCACACCAAATGGTACGGTGTTTGTGGATGGAGGATGACCCATGGCAGTCAATGTCGCGTCGACTACAGTGCAGCAAAAATTCTATGAGCGCCTGAACAGTCGCAATATGGCTCCTCTCTGGGAGAGCCTGCATTCGTTGGTGACTCGCGAACCCACATCACCCGTCAAACCATTCAAGTGGGATTACGATACTGAACTGCATCCGCTCATCATGGAAGCAGGTGCGCTGCTCACCGCCAAAGAAGCAGAGCGGCGAGTGCTCATCCTCGAAAACCCCGGTTTGCGCGGCCTGGCCTCCACCACACACACCTTGTACGCGGGGGTGCAGTTGATACTGCCGGGGGAGGTAGCCCCATCGCACCGGCACACGCAGTCGGCGCTGCGTTTCGTACTGCAAGGCACAGGTGCGTATACGGCGGTGGACGGCGAGCGTACGCAGATGCATCCGGGGGATTTCATTACGACGCCAAGTTGGACATGGCATGACCATGGCAACGACACCCAAGAGCCCGTGGTGTGGCTGGATGTACTCGACATTCCAATGGTACGGATGTTAGACGCCAGTTTCGCGGAGCCCGGGCGTAGTGACAGCCAGGCGGTGATTCATCCGCTGGGCGACTCCAATGCCCGCTATGCCAACAATCTGTTTCCGGTCGATTGGCACCCTCGTAGCGGCAATTCGCCGATCTTCAATTATCCCTACGAACGTACGCGGGAATCTCTCGAGGTGTTGGCCCGTAACGGGACGCCGGATCCATGCCACGGTTACAAGTTGCGCTATGTAAATCCGGCGACGGGAGGCTTCCCGCTGACGACGATCGGCACGTTCATCCAGTTGCTGCCGAAAACCCTGCGGACGGCCCCCTATCGCAGCACCGATGCGACCATTCACACCTGCGTCGAGGGCGAGGGCGAGACGCGCGTCGGGGACGTCACGATTCGCTGGAAAGCGCGCGACATCTTCGTGACCCCGGGTTGGACTTGGCTCACTCATACGGCGGCGACGGACGCGGTACTATTCAGCGCGTCAGACCGACCGGTTCAACAGGTGCTCGGCCTGTGGCGCGAAGAGCGCGGCGCCGATACATGACGCCATCCGTGGTCCTCGCTGGATTCTTTCGCAGCGGTACCTCGCATCGCGTACGCATCGCCCTGAACCTCAAAGGCATTTCGTATGGCTATGAGGCCGTGTCGCTACCGAAGCGGGAACACCGCAGCGCGCAGTTCTTGGCGATGAATCCCCAGGGACTGGTTCCGGTTCTCAAGGTGAATGGGGAAGCATTGGTACAATCCCCGGCCATCCTCGAGTGGTTGGAGGAGACCTATCCCGAGCCGCCGCTGCTGCCTACCACAAGCGCAGATCGCTTCCGAATTCGGGCGATTGCAGCGATGATTGGTTGCGACATGCATCCCGTCAATAATTTGCGCATCCTCAACGAATTGCGCTCCGGGTTCGGCGCAGACGAGGCCAAGATCGCCGCTTGGGCGCGCCAGTGGATCACGGCGGGATTCGCCGCTCTCGAAGCCTATGTTGCGGCCGACGTGGGCCGGGCCGGATTTTGCTTCGGTCATCAGCCGACGCTTGCCGACTGTTACTTGATTCCACAGGTCACCAGCGCGCGGCGGTTCGGTGTCGATCTTGGACCCTATCCGGCGATTCGCGAAATCGATGTCACGTGCTCGGCGTTGCCTGCCTTCATAAACGCGCAGCCCGACCGCCAACCCGACGCTGTGTAAAGCCCGTCAACTATGGCACCGACAACGATGCGGGCCGCACGCCTTCACCGCCTAGGCGAACCCATGGTGATCGAACGGATTGGCGTGCCGGAGGTGCGGCCGACCGATGTCAGGGTCAAAGTGGCGGCCTGCAGGCACGTTCCCAATCTGCATAAGGTTCTGGCCAATCGGCAGGCTCGCAGTCCGGAACTGCCGCTGCCGACCCTGCCAGCGGTGTTTGGGTTGGACGCCGCTGGCATCGTCGACGAGGTAGGGGGCCTCGTGCAGAACTTCAATCCCGGCGATCGAGTCTACGTCAATCCGGGCGTTGGCTGCGGCGCCTGCAGATCCTGCAGCGTGGATCGGGCGAATGGATGCGACAACTTCGCGCTAGTCGGATGGTTTGGCTTCGGCCCGGATTCGCATCGTGCGTTTGCCGCCTATCCGATCGGAGGATTAGCGGAATATCTAATTGCGCCCGCCCGGAATCTCGTTCGACTCCCCGATACGGTCACGTTCGAGCAAGCGACACGTTTCGGCTATCTGGGGACTGCATTCGCCGCCCTGAAGCGCACTCGAGCGGGACCGGGCAGTACCCTTGTCATCGATGGCGCGACCGGTACCATGGGTCTCGGCGCAGTCCTCAACGCCTTGGCTCTCAACGTCGGGCGCATTCTGGCAACGGCACGCAATAAACAACTCCTGGCTCGGACCAAAGCGCTGGCGCCGAAGCGGATTGAAACATGGTCTTTCGATGACGGACCAGCTGGAGCGTGGATAAAAAAGTGCACTGACGGGTTGGGCGCACACGCGGCCCTGAACTGTTTGGGCCCGGGAAGCTCCGGCAACACCATCATCGACACGGTGCACTCGCTGCGCCGGGGTGGACGGTTCGTCAATATCGGCGGCACCAGCGGCGCTATTCCCATCGATTTGTTTCGTTTGATGGCAGCGCAAATCGACATCCTCGGTAACAGTTGGTTCGTGACGTCGCAGGCGCAGGAAATGTCCGATCTGACGGCGCTCGGCCGCCTGGACCTCTCGGTGTTCGAACATCACCGAT
>CAYRAC010000310.1:0-5373 GCA_964422045.1 uncultured Steroidobacteraceae bacterium | reverse complement strand
GGAGTTCGGAATGGAGCTCGGCGACGCCGTTGATGGCGTGGCTGCCGACGCAGGCGAGATGCGCCATGCGCACGTAACGTTCGCCGCTCTCGTCGATCAACGACAGCCGGGCGATGCGTGCTTCATCGCCCAGGAAGCGAATACGAACCTCGTCGAGGAATTGCGCGTTGATTTCTTGGATGATCTGCAGATGCCGCGGCAATACTCGGCCGAATACTTCGAGCGACCAGCGCTCCAGGGCCTCGGGCAACAATGTGTGATTGGTGTACGCAAACGTGCGGCACGTGACCCGCCAGGCCTCGGCCCATGGCAACAAGGCGTCGTCGACCAGCAGGCGCATCAGTTCCGCAATGGCGACGGCAGGGTGCGTATCGTTGAGCTGCACGGCAAATTTCACATGGAATTGCTCCACCGGCAGCTTCTGCGTGCGCAGGATGCGCAGCATGTCCTGCAGCGAGCACGAGACGAAGAAATACTGCTGTTCGAGCCGCAGCTCCTTGCCGCGCAGTTGCTCATCGTTCGGGTACAGCACTTTGCTCAAGTTCTCGGACGCGACTTTCTGATTCACCGCGCCGTAGTAGTCGCCGCTGTTGAAGATCGCGAAGTCGAAGGACTCGGGCGCCTCGGAGCGCCACAGGCGCAGTGTATTGGCGGTGTTGCTGCGGTAGCCCAGGATCGGCGTGTCGTAGGGTACGCCGATGACGGTCTTGTGCGGCACCCAGCGCACGCGCAGGCGCTTGCGCTCGTCGATGTATTGTTCGGTGCTGCCGCCGAACTTCACTTCGACCGCCCATTCGGGCCGCACCAATTCCCACGGGTTGCCGAAGCGCAGCCATTTGTCGGTCTTCTCGACCTGCCACCCGTCGACGATCTCCTGATGGAAAATGCCGAACTCATAGCGTATGCCGTAGCCGACGGAGGGTACTTCGAGGGTCGCCAGGGACTCGATGAAGCACGCAGCCAGGCGGCCGAGACCGCCGTTGCCGAGCCCCGGCTCCTCTTCTTGCTGCAGCAGCTCCTCGAAATTCAATCCGAGTTCGGTCATGCACTGCTTGACGCTGTCGAAGATGCCGAGATTGATGAGGTTGTTGCCCAAGTGCGGGCCCATCAAGAATTCGGCGGATAGATACGCGACGGTACGCGAGCCTTGCCGGGTGTAGGCGGCCGCGGTGCTGATCCAGCGCTGCAACATGCGGTCGCGCACCGCGAAGCTGAGCGCCATGTAGTAGTCGTTCTGGGTGGCGAGCGCGGGAAATTTGCCCTGCACGTAAAACAGATCGTCGAGAAACGCGTTCTTGAGCGCCTCCTTGCTCAAGGCGGTGCGGTCATCCTCCAGCCGCAGCGAACTCACGGCGACCACATGACATCGACCGGTGTGTGCGTTTGACGCAGCACGGCGCGCACCGGCATTTCCTCCACCGGCCCGTCGCCGCAGGCGGCAGCGTAGGTGCGCCATTTCTCCTCGCCGCTGATCAACAGCACAATGCGGCGCGCATCGAGCAGCGCCGTCAGGTTCAAGCTCAGGCGTGGTTGCGGAGCGAGCGGGGACCACATGCCGACGCAGCCGGCGGCGGCGGCGCGATTCAACGCGCTCGGCAAATTCGGCGAGCGCGGAAACAAGGAGGCTGTGTGTCCATCGTCGCCCATCCCGAGCACGACCGCATCGAAGGGTCGCGGCACCCGTGCGAATGTCTCCCAAGCCGACACGGCCCCGAGATCCGGGGTCGGAGCGCCGTTCTTCATGCCATGGAAGCGCGCAGCGGCCGCGTGTTCCTTGAGCAGCACCGCGCGCACCAGATGTTCGTTGCTGGCGGCATCCTCGGGACTCACCCAACGCTCGTCGGCTAGCGCGATGCAGACATGCGCCCAATCGAGCGGTTGCGTGCGCAAGATCTCGAATAGCCGTACCGGAGAGCGGCCGCCCGATACCACCAGACTCGCAAGTCCGCGGGCGCCGATCGCTGTCGTGAGACTCGCGGCGATTTGCGCCGCGAGTTCGCGCGCCAGTGCCTCGGCATCCGCGAAGCGCCGCGCAGGGAGTTCAGAGTTCGTCATGCCAGGCAAATCCATCGCGTCCGATCATCGCGCTCGAGGCTGCGGGCCCCCAGCTGCCGGCGATGTAGATCTTCGGCGGTTCGTCGTATTGTTCCCAGCCGGCACGGATGGGGTCTATCCACGCCCAGGCGGCGTCGAGCTCATCGCGGCGCATGAATAATGTGAGATTCCCCTTCACCGTATCCATGAGCAGCCGCTCGTACGCGTCCAGGCTGCGGGTCTTGAATGTCTCTCCCAAGTCGAGCGCCAGGCTCACGGGCTTCAGGCGCATTCCCTCGCCGGGGTTTTTCGCCAATATCGTCAAGGTAATGCTTTCGTCCGGCTGCAACCGGATCACGAGTTCGTTGGCGGTGCGCGTGGTCGGCGGCTTCTCGAAGATCGGATGCGGTACCTCGTCGAAGGTCACCACCAATTCGGTCAAGCGATCCTGCAGGCGTTTTCCGGTGCGCAAATAAAACGGCACTCCGGCCCAGCGCCAGGTGTCGATTTCCACCTTGAGCGCCGCGAATGTCTCGGTGCTGCTGTCGGGCGCGATGTCGGCCTCTTCGAGATAGCCCGGCACGGGCACGCCCCTGACGGCGCCGGCCTTGTACTGGCCGCGGACGGTCTTGGTCAGCACATCTCGATCGGCGAGCGGACGCAAGGCGCGCAGCACCTTGAGTTTCTCGTCGCGAACCGCGTCCGGGTCGCTGCTCGCCGGCGGTTCCATGGCCATGATGCACAGCAGCTGCAACAGGTGATTCTGCACCATGTCGCGCAATGCGCCGGTCTTGTCGTAGAACTGACCGCGCCGCTCGACGCCGAGCTCTTCGGCCACGGTGATCTGCACGTGCTTGATCAATCCGCGGCGCCACAAAGGTTCGAACAAGGCGTTGCCGAAGCGCAGCGCCATCAGGTTCTGCACGGCCTCCTTGCCCAGGTAGTGGTCGATACGATAGATCTGCTTCTCCGCAAATACCGCGCCGACCTGGGTGTTGATCAGATCGGCGGAGGACGTATCGTGTCCCAGCGGTTTCTCCAGCACCACCCTGGAAAGCGCGGTCACGACCGCCGCTTTGGCCAAGTTCTGACAGATCACCGAAAATATATTGGATGCGGTGGAGAAGAAAAATACGCGGACGAATGCTTCGCGCCCCTTGAGTGCAGCCTTGAGCTGCGCGTAGTCCGCCGCGACCGCCGCGTCGAGCTTCACGTAGGTGAGCAGGCGGCTGAACCCCATCCAGTGCGCTGCGTCAAACTCCTTGCCGAGGAATTCGCGGCAAGCGGATTCGGCTTGAAACAAGTATTCGGTGCGCGACAGTGCCGTGCGGGCGACGCCGAAAATGCGCGAGTCCGCCGCGACCTGCCCGGCTGCGAAGCGGCGGTACAGCGCCGGCAGCAGCTTGCGCGTCACCAGATCGCCGGTGCCGCCGAAAAGCAACATGTCGAAGGTCGGAAGTACATTCACCGGCAAAGCGTAGCATTTGCGTGCGCGTTCTAGTAAGTCTTCGCGATATGGCACAATGAAGCATGCCGCAGACCCAGCCGATTCATATTCGCGTGCGTGAAGTCACCGAGCGGATTCGCGAGCGCAGTCGATCGAGCCGCGCCGAGTACCTGGCGCGCATGGAGGCGGCGCGCCAGCAGGGTTCGTCGCGCGCGGGGTTGTCGTGCACCAATCTCGCGCATGGCTTCGCCGCATCGGATGCCACGGACAAGCAGGCGCTCAAGCTGTTGCGCTGGCCGAACGTGGCGATCGTGTCGGCCTACAACGATATGCTGTCCGCACACCAACCGCTGGAGCGATATCCGGCCTTGATCAAGCGGGCGGCCCGTGATGCCGGCGCGGTCGCGCAATTCGCGGGCGGAGTGCCCGCGATGTGCGATGGCGTGACGCAGGGTCAGCCCGGCATGGAGCTGTCCTTGTTCAGTCGCGATGTGATCGCGATGGCAACCGCTGTCGCGCTGTCGCACAACATGTTCGACTCGGCCCTGTGTCTCGGAATCTGCGACAAAATCGTCCCGGGAATGCTTATGGGTGCGCTTGCCTTCGGGCATTTGCCGGTGATATTCGTGCCGGGCGGTCCGATGCCGTCCGGCGTTCCGAATAAGGAGAAGGCGCGCGTGCGACAGCTGTACGCGGAGGGCAAGGCCGGCCGCGACGAGCTGCTCGAGTCCGAGGCGGGCAGCTACCACAGCGCCGGTACCTGTACCTTCTACGGCACGGCCAACAGCAACCAGATGTTGATGGAGGTCATGGGGCTGCACCTGCCGGGGTCCGCTTTCGTACCGCCGAACACGCCATTGCGCGATGCACTGACGGCCGCGGCCGCGCAGCGTGCGGCGCGCATCACCGCCTTGGGATCCGAGTACCTGCCTCTTGCCAACGGCGTCGATGAAGCGGCGATTGTGAATGCCATCGTCGGCCTGCTTGCGACCGGCGGCTCGACCAATCACACCTTGCACCTGGTGGCCATTGCGCACTGCGCCGGCATCAGCATCACCTGGGACGATTTCAGCGATTTGTCGGCGGTGGTGCCGCTGTTGACGCGCATCTATCCGAACGGCAGCGCCGACGTGAATCGATTTCACGTGGCCGGCGGCATGGGATTCTTGATCCGTGAGCTGCTGCAGGGCGGCTTTCTGCATGCCGACACGCTGACCGTAATGGGTCCCGGGCTTGCTGCCTACGCGATGGAACCCTGGCTCGATGGCGGCAAGTTGGCCTGGCGCGCGGCGCCCGCGACCAGCGGCGATCTCGACGTATTGCGGCCGCTCAGCGATCCATTCAGCACTCACGGCGGCTTGCGGTTGCTCACGGGCAATCTCGGACGGGCGGTCATCAAGACTTCGGCGGTGAAACATGAACATCACGTGGTGGAAGCGCCGGCGTTGGTGTTCGACGATCAACAGGAAGTCATCGATGCATTCAAGAGCGGCAAGCTCGAGCGGGATTTCGTGGCCGTCGTGCGCTTTCAAGGGCCGCGCGCCAACGGCATGCCCGAGCTGCACAAGTTGACGCCGTCGCTCGCGTCTTTGCAGAGCAGGGGTTTCAAGGTGGCGCTGGTCACCGACGGCCGCATGTCGGGCGCATCGGGCAGCGTGCCCGCCGCCATTCACGTCACCCCCGAATGTGTCAACGGCGGCCCGTTGGGCAAGGTGCGCGACGGCGATGTGCTGCTGGTGGATTGTCACAGCGGCGAGTTGCAGGCCAAAGTCGCCGAGGACGTGTGGCAGCGGCGCGAGTCCCCGACGCTCGATCACGCACGCAATGAATCCGGCTGTGGGCGCGAATTATTCGCCAGCCTGCGCCGCGCCGCCGGCGGTGCAGAGGCCGGT
>CAYRAC010000309.1:0-5375 GCA_964422045.1 uncultured Steroidobacteraceae bacterium | reverse complement strand
TCAGTGCAATAAAAAGCAGGCTGTTGCAGCGATCGGTCGACCTCAACATTCAACACTCTCCAAAAAAGGGCTCAAGCGTCAGCGGCGTGAGGCTTCGTCGATGAAATCGCCAATCGCCCGCACATCGGTGTCGAAGCGCGGATTGAACGTGAGTCTGCGCAGCACATACTGACGCTGATCGGTCGGATTCGCTTCGCCATAGCGCAACGCATCGCCACTTGCAGGTTCGTGGTCGGGGCACGCGGAATCGTGCATCGCCGCGGTGAGGCAGTTACAGTACTTAGCAGATCCTCTGCCGGCCTTGACCGGATACCAGACGCAGTTCGCATAATCTCCGGCGAGGCCATAGTGCGTGTTCGCTTCTGGAATGCCGAAGGAGAGGTGCGAGTAGCTGACGACGCCCCGCTCGGCCACGGCAGCGCCGCGCACGCTGATGCGTGCGTCAGCCGCGAGTTGGGTGACCGCCGGCACCTCGGAATCTCGGGCGGTGATGGACAGACGGCTGCGTTCATCGGCGGCGCGACGAAAGAACTTCAGGGAAGCGGCGGCGTCCGTGGTGGCGTCGTCCCAACTCACGAACCCCAGTAGCGGCACGCCGAGCGTGCCTCGCGTCGCAGCCGCCACCCGCTCATCGAGCAAAACCAACTGAAACCACGCGTTCAACGGAAACGACTCGTATTTCGCGAAGTCCAGATCCTCGTGCCGTTCCAGCCAGCGAAATGCGCCGGTCGTCGCGCTGACGCCGCTCATCACCCGCGGCGTGATGACCAGGCCAGACGGCAGGCCGCGCGCACGTATCGCCGGTGAAATGAGAATCAGGCTGCTAACCGGCAGCGGTCGCAGGGCTTGCCTGTCACCCGCAGCGAGCACCGCGAGCGCGCCGCCTGTGGAGTAGCCGATCAGGTGGACCTCGCGGGCACCGCCGACGAAGCTGCGCATGCCATATTGAACGGCGGCGATCCAGTCCGTGTATTTCACGTGCAATAGATCCCCCGGCCGGGTCGCGTGACCGGGCACGAGAATGGAGCGAATCAAGCGACAGGACCCCTGCACCGCGAGCGCCGTGCCCAGATCCCGCAACAGATACGGCGAATCGGATAATCCGTGGATGAGCAAAATTCCTTCCGTGCCGGTCGGCTCACAGCCGGGCGCCGGGTCCCACTGATGCGGCGACACCAGGTCGACTTCGAGTCGTCGCCGTTCAGCCGAGGCGCCGGCGGGAAACCAACGGTGCTGCGCAATCGCATCCCGAGTTCGCGACGCGTACTGCGCGAACGAGAGGTCGCGCCCGTCCGCGGCCAGCCACTGCACAGGGGCGATGCCGCTCGATTCGAAGCGGTCCGACGACGCTGCGCCGACCGCGACGCACCGGGACGGGTTGATCAATGGAAGGCACAGGGTCGCGGCACCCAGCACGGCGTACGAACGTACCAAGGCCTTGTGGGAAAATTGACGCCGCAGAAGCCTTTCGAGTAGCGCAAACACGAATTTATGATGCCACATCGGCTGGGCGTGGGCATCGATCGGGGTGCCCGCGCTCGAATTCATCCGAACAGGTTTCTGGCCTGCGGTTCGCTCGCTGAGCTGAGTTACTGTTATTCTAGATAACAGTTATAAATATCTGTATTTGCAGTCTTTTTGTATCGTCGCACCCAGATAGGGCGGGCGGATCAGCGCACGACGAAGGCGCGCTCCACCACATAGTCTCCCGGTTCGCCGACGCCGGGCGACACCTGAAAACCGCGTGCCTCCAGCAGCGCGGCAATGTCCGCCAACATGGCCGGACTACCGCAAATCATGACCCGGTCATTCTTTGGGTCAAGAGACGGCAGATTTGTCTGCTCGAACAGTTTGCCGGACTCGATCAGCGAGGTAATGCGCCCCTCGGAGCGAAAGCGCTCGCGCGTCACCGTCGGCAAATAGATCAGCTGTTCTCTGACTTGCCTTCCCAAATATTCGTGGCTCGTCAAATCCCACTCGATGAAGTCGCGGTACGCTAGTTCGCTCCGGTAACGGACGCTATGAACCAGAACGATCTTTTCGAATCGTTCGTAGGTCTCCGGATCCTTGATCAGACTCATGAACGGCGCAAGCCCGGTACCTGAGCCCAACAAGTACAGGTGTTTGCCAGGCTTCAGGTCGCGCAACAGCAAAGTTCCGGTAGGCTTGTGGCTCACGAGTACTTCGTCGCCGGGCTTGATATGTTGCAGGCGCGAGGTCAGCGGTCCATTGCTCACCTTGATGCTGAGAAATTCCAGATACTCTTCGTGATTTGCGCTGGCAATGCTATAGGCGCGCATCAGGGGCTTGTCATCGATTTGCATGCCGAGCATGATGAAGTGGCCGTTTTCAAAGCGCAGACTGGCGTCGCGCGTCGTCGCGAAACTGAACACGCTCTCATTCCAGTGCTTCACGGACAGCACCCGTTCCCGACCCACCGCCGCCATGTTAGAGGTACCGAGCTCTCATCATGTCTATGCTGACATCAAGGCTTCCGCCGGATCCAATAACCAATTCGTATAAAGACATATTTCGGGAATTAACCGGCCAATGCTCCCATGCGGCGCAGCCGGCGAAGGTTCGGCCTGCTGTTAGAATACGCTGTACCACCCATGAAAATCGCCACGTACAACGTAAACAGCATCAACGCGCGCCTGCCGAACCTATTGCGCTGGCTGGCCGAGTCCGTGCCGGATGTCGTCTGCCTTCAAGAATTGAAGGCGCCGCAGGACAATTTTCCGGAAACCGCGATTCGCGACGCCGGTTACGGCGTCATCTGGCATGGTCAAAAAAGCTGGAACGGCGTCGCCATCCTCGCGCGTGGGCAGGAACCCCAAGAAATACGCCGGGTGCTGCCGGGCGATCCCGACGATAGCCACAGCCGCTACATCGAGGCGATGGTCAGCGGCTTGGTGGTCGGCTGCCTGTACCTCCCCAACGGGAACCCGGCGCCCGGGCCCAAATTCGAGTACAAGCTGCGTTGGCTCAATCGACTCCTGGCCCATGCCGCGGAATTGCGCCTATCCGGAGCGCCCGTGATGCTGGCCGGCGACTACAATGTGATTCCGACCGAGGCCGATGTGTACAAGCCGGAGCGCTGGGTGGATGACGCACTGTTTCGCATCGAGGTTCGCGAGGCATTTGCCCATTTGCTCAAGCACGGATGGGTCGATTCGCTGCGCGCGATTCACCCCGATCAGCAGATCTATACCTATTGGGACTATTTCCGAAATGCCTACGGGCGGGACGCCGGATTGCGGATCGATCACCTGCTGCTAAGTCCCGCATTGGCGAACCGACTGGTCGACTCGGGTGTGGACCGGCAAGTGCGCAGTTGGGAGAAAGCCAGCGATCATGCACCGACGTGGGTGCAATTGCGGGATGCGGACGGTGTGCCTGCGTAGCGCGGCTGCGAGGGCACCACGCTGGTTCGTGCCCCTGGCGCTCGTCGGCGCGGCCAGCCAATTTTCGCCGCTGCTCGCGGATACCAGGCAATCCGCGCCGTCGTCGACGACTCCCTCGTCGCCAACGCCAGCGCCCACACCGACACCAACACCATCGCTCGCGGGCGGCTGGCAGGGCCAAGCACAATTTCATGGCCGGGAAAACGGTGAAATTCCGGCCGACGCGCACACGGTCGTGGCATTGAATCTCGAGTTCGGCGCCGACGGCAAAGTCTCCGGCGCGAGTCCGGAGAATGGCTGCCAATGGGTATCACTTAACCGTCGCTATTCCGGGAGTTTCATGCTGGCGAAGCCCGAGAGTTCGGGTCAATTGAGCCTGCAGTCGAGCGAACTGCCGCACGGCACTCAAGGCGCGCGGCAATATGACGTGAAGAGTACCCTGCGCCGGTGACGACCCCGTTGCACAAGGTTCTGAAGCGTTCACTGCAGATAGACGGGCGCGAATACGTCGCGACCCTCACGCCCGAACTGTTGAAGTTGACGCTCAGGGGCAAGCGCAATGGCATCGAGTTGAAATGGGCGGAGCTCATCGGCGGCGAGGCCGCATTGGCGGTCGCTTTGCACGCCTCGATCGGAGCCATCGACCTATCCGACAAGGCGGCTCCGGGCGCACGCCGAGCGCCTCGCGCGCGGCCTTTGCGAGCGCCGAAATCATCGAAACGCGCCAAGTCGAGCGGAGCGCAAAAGCGGCCCCGGCGGTAATTTCGTAGGTAAATATCCTACGGCTTTCCGAGCGCCGCTGAGTTTGAATCGTGTGCGGACGGGTATACCGTGGGGTATGAGATCTTGGAAGCAAATCCTGAATCTGGTGTTGCTCGGCGTCATGATCGGACGCGCTTATTCGGAGATCGAGTCATTGCTGAGGCGACCGACGCCAGTCCGACGCCGAATCACTTGAATCAAGCTTGAGCCTACATTTCGCGCCTCCCCGTCTGACAAGCGATGCTCCAACTCTCTGACAGCCACGAGTGCTGCGATGCCAGATAGTCCGTACGATACCCGACGAGGGCGCGACGAGAGAATGCAGGAGTTGTTCAATGCCCTTGTCAAAAAACCTCGACGCACCTGCAAAATCCGACACCCCGGCAGGCACTGAGTCCGCGCGCCTCGCTTCAAATGACGATGCGAGCGAACGGATAGATCAGCTCAATGCGTTGGCGAGTTTTCTTCATGCTGACATCGAGAAACATAAGAGCGCGGTCGCACGCGAGCTGCATGACGACTTGGGGGGTTCGGTCATCGCCGCAATGATGGACGTGTCGTGGATTGAGAAGCACGAATCTGCATTGAGTGCCGACACGCTCATGAGATTGACGAGAATCAAGGAGGGCTTGCGCGGCGCAATCGACCTCGCGCGAAAGCTCGTCGAGGACTTGCGGCCGACTCTACTCGATACGATGGGTCTGTTCGCCGCCCTCAGTTGGCAACTGAAGCGCGGCTGCGCTCGCGCGGGGCTTAAATACAAGGAGTCCTATCCCGATTCGATTCCGCAGCTGAACACGCACGCGCTGGTCACGCTGTTTCGAATTGCCCAGGACTCCTTCAGCTTGTTGTTGCAACACCAAGGCATCACCTCGCTCAGCTTGGTCGTGAGCACCACGCCGACTGCCTTTGTTCTGCAGTTCACGGGCGACGGCAAAGCCGGGGCCGCCGAACAAGTCGGCGGGATCGCCTCATCCATATCGCACCGCATACGCCAGTTTGGGGGCCGCTTCGCGATCGTTGCGCAGAGTGAGGGGGTGGGCAGCATCGTGCGCGCCGAGCTGCCGTTGAATGATGCGACGCGCGCCCCGTGCGACTCCGACTTTGATCGAATCGAGACTGGCGGCACTCCTTGAAAACGGCAGCAATTGCCGGAAAATGCCGTATATCCAACCTTCTAAATACACTATAACTCCATGTTTATGTAAA
>CAYRAC010000308.1:0-5377 GCA_964422045.1 uncultured Steroidobacteraceae bacterium | reverse complement strand
GCGGCAACACCCCTCTCGACAAGCTCTAAGACGCTACTTCGATCGATAGCCGTCGGTCAGCGTTTCGAGGAAGACCACCAGGTGTTCGATGTCGGCCGCGCTCAACGCTGCAACCTCACCCGGGTGTCGGCCGAAGGGCGCTTGCTCATCGATGTTGCCCTGATAAGCCGGCGGCAGATCGTCGAATTTGCGCGGCACCCCGTCCCTGCCGCGCGGATACCACTTCTGCGGCTGGGTGTCGCGTTCCGCATAGAAACGCACGGCGTCTTCCAGACGATGCACCCCGCCGTTGTGAAAAAACGCGCGGCGCATCGCCACATTGCGTAGGCTCGGCGTACGGAACATCCCGCAGTACTCGGTTCGCTCCCGCAAATCGGTGCGCCAGGGTCCGCATAAACCCAAATCGAAATAGCGCGGATCGTCATTGGCGGGGATGGCGCGGTTGCGCGGCACGCCGACGGCTGCGTAGCCGAAATCCGTGAACTGCGGAAACGCGCCGCCGCGCACGCTGCTCGGATGACAGCGGGCACAGTTGCCCTTCTGCGAATCGTTGAAGAGCGCCAAGCCCTGCAATTCCTCGCGGCTTAGCGCGGTCTCGTGGCGCAGCCACGCGTCATACTTGCTGCTGTAGGGATAGAACTCGGCGGCGTCTTGCTGAAACGTCTCCAAGGCCAGCAGAATGGCCTTGAACGCCAATGCGCCGTCCTCGAACAGCGTTGCGCCGAACGCCTCGCGCAGCTGCGGCGCGTAGGCGGCGGCGCGGACCTTGCCGACGATGGCCGCGCTGCTCGAGTTGGCCATTTCGAAAGGCGAGAACAGCGGCAGGCGCGCCTGCTCATGAGCCGACTGCGCCCGGCCGTCCCAGGTGCGGCCACCGGCCGGCCCCTGATCGACGCTGTCGTCACCCTCATCGTCGAAATAGTGCTCGCCGAACGGCGGTATATTTTGTGTGTACGTGAGCGCGGGCACCGCGCGTACCCCGAAGCGGCCGGCATCGCGGCCCGCGCGCTGCACCGGCAAGTCGTTCGGCGGCCCGTAGGCGTGCTTCGGATCGTGGCAGCTCGCACAGGCCACCGTGCCCGAGGCCGACAACGCCGGATCGGAGAACAGCGCACGCCCAATCGCCGTCATGGCGGCGACCGGCGGAACTCTCGGGAAACTGTTGGCATAGAACGGTGCATCCGACGCGGCGCCGCCGCGTGCCGCCGCAACGATCCCGATCCCGAGCATGAACCCTGGGAGCCGGAAATTCATCGCCGCCCGAACTTCAGTGAGTCGAGCGACCGGCATGGCCGGCGACGTGTGCGTTGAACAACTGCGCCACATCGATCGCGTCGAAGACGTAAGCCCGGTTGCAGAAGTCGCAACGCACCTCGACTTCGCCGCGCTCGGCGAGTACCGAACGGGTTTCCGTTTCACCCAGGCCCTGCAACATGCCGGCCACCCGTTCGCGCGAGCAGCGGCAACGAAAATACACCGGTGCCGGTTCGAACACGCGCACATCGTCCTCATTGAACAAGCGGTGCAGGATTTCGACGTCTTGCAAGGTGCGCAGCTCATCCGGCGTGAGAGTCTCGCCGATCAGCTGCACCCGGCGCCAGGCGTCGTCGATGGCCGCGACGCCGGGGGCTGCGGCGCTGTGCTGCGCAGCGCCGTTGGGAAGCTTTTGCAGCAGCATCCCCGAGACGCCGGACGCATCGGCATGCAGCCACAGCCGGGTCGGCAATTGCTCGGAATTCTCGAAGTAGACCTGCAGCGATTCGGCCACTCGCCGGCCGCTGATCGGCACGATGCCTTGATAGCGCTGCGCACCGTCGTCGGTCTCCACGGTCACCGTGAGGTTGCCGGTGCCGAGCAGTGCGCCACCCCCCGCTTCGCGGTAGCGCGCGAGGCCGCGCACCCCGAGACCGTTGGTACATTGCGCGAGCAGCAGGTGCACCGCGCCGTCGCCCTGCAATTGCAGCGACAAGACGCCCTCGAACTTGACCGTTGCCGCCAGCAGCAGCGCGGCGGCCACCGTTTCACCGAGCGTGTCGCGGATCGCCGGCGGGTAATCGCGATGCTCGATCAACGCAGCCCAAGCCGCATCCAGGTGTACCAAGTGACCGCGAATCGGGTAATGCTCGAACATGAAGCGATGCAGGCAGTCGCGGTCATGCATCTTAAGCGCCACCCCCGAGTTTGCGTTTCAGCAATTCGTTGAGTTGCGCGGGATTCGCCTTGCCCTCGGTCGCCTTCATCACTTGTCCGACGAAGAAGCCGAACAATTTGTCCTTGCCGGCGCGATAGTCGGCGAGCTGCTTGGGGTTGGCGGCAATCACCGCGTCGATCACGCTGTCGATGGCGCCCGAGTCGGTGATCTGCTTCAGGCCCTTGGCCTCGATGATGGCGTCCGCGGATTTTCCGTCGCTCCACATGGCCTCGAACACTTCTTTGGCGATTTTTCCCGAGATGGTCTGATCGACGATCCGCCGCAACAAGCCGCCCAGTTGCAGCGGCGTGACCCGGGCCGCCGTGATCTCGACGGCGTCGCGATTGAGTGCGCTCGAGAGCTCGCCCATCACCCAATTGGCGGCCAGTTTCGCGTGGTCGGCGCCCGACTCGGCGACTACGGCCTCGAAATAGGCGCCGAGCTCGCGGCTCGCGCTCAACACACCGGCATCGTAGGGCGAGAGCCCGAAGTCGTGCGCAAACCGCGCCGCCTTGGCGTCCGGCAACTCCGGCAGCGTCGCGCGCACGGCTTCGATGAAGGTCGCGTCGATCTGCACCGGCAACAGATCCGGATCCGGGAAGTAGCGGTAATCGTTCGCTTCCTCCTTGGAGCGCATGGAACGCGTCTCGTCCTTGTCCGAATCGTACAGGCGCGTCTCCTGCACCACGCTCCCGCCGCTCTCGAGCAACTCGACCTGGCGCGCGACTTCGTAGTGAATCGCCTTTTCGACGAAACGAAACGAGTTCAAATTCTTGATTTCCGCGCGCGTGCCGAATTTCTCGCGGCCGCGCGGCCGAACCGACACGTTCGCGTCGCAACGGAACGACCCCTCCTGCATGTTGCCGTCGCAGATCTCGAGGTAGCGCACCAGGGTGTGGATTTTCTTCATGTAGGCGACCGCCTCTTTCGCGGAGCGCATGTCGGGCTCGGAGACGATCTCGAGCAGCGGCGTGCCGGCGCGATTCAAATCGATGCCCGAGGCGTGCGCCAGCCCTTCGTGCAGTGACTTGCCGGCGTCCTCTTCGAGATGCGCGCGGGTGATGCCGATCACCTTGACGCTGCCGTCTTCGAGCGTCACGGAGAGTTTCCCCTGCTTGACCACGGGCAGCTCATACTGGCTGATCTGATAGCCCTTCGGCAGGTCGGGATAAAAGTAATTCTTGCGCGCGAACACCGAATGGTGCGCGACCTCGGCACCGATGCTCAGGCCGAATTTGACCGCCATGCGCACGGCTTGCGCATTCAGCACCGGCAACACGCCAGGATAGGCCAAATCGACCAAGTCGGCCTGGCTGTTGGGCGGCGCACCATACGCGGTCGCGCTGCCGGAGAATATCTTCGACTTCGTGGCGAGCTGCGCGTGAATCTCGAGCCCGATGACGACTTCCCAATCGCTCATTACTCGTACCCGCGCGGCGCGTGCCGGTGCCATTCGGTGGCCTCTTGGAACCGATGCGCCGCATTCAAGAGTTTCGCCTCGGAGAAGTGCGGCCCGATGAGCTGCAAGCCCATCGGCAACGCGTCGACGTAGCCGCAGGGCAATGACAGCCCGGGCAGACCGGCGAGGTTCGCGCCGATGGTATAGATGTCGTTCAAATACATGGTGACCGGATCGTCGATCTTGGCGCCGATCGCGAAGGCAGGCGTCGGCGTCGTCGGCCCGATCAGGAGATCCGCCTGCGTGAAAGCCGCGCGAAAGTCGTCGGTGATCAGGCGGCGCACCTTCTGTGCCTTTAGATAATACGCATCGAAGTAGCCGGCCGACAACACGTACGTGCCGGTCATGATGCGGCGTTTGACCTCGGCGCCGAAACCCTCGCCGCGCGAGCGCGTATAAAGATCCAGCAAATCCTTGGGATTCTCGCATCGATAGCCGTAACGCACGCCGTCGAAGCGCGACAGATTGGACGAGCACTCGGCCGGCGCGACCACGTAATAGGTGGGCACCGACATCGGCAGATGCGGCAGGCTGACCTCCACGGTCGTCGCGCCGAGCTCGCGATACACCTGCAACGCGTCGTGAATCAACGCCGCATTGCGCGCCTCCAAGCCTTCGAAGAACTCGCGCAGCAGTCCGATCTTCAATCCGGCGAGCGGCGCGCCGAGTGCCGCGGAGTAATCCGGTACCGGCGTGTCGATGCTGGTGGAATCGCGCGCATCGAATCCCGCCATGCTTTGCAAGACGAGCGCCGCATCCGCGGCGCTGCGCGCGAATACTCCCGCCTGATCGAGACTCGATGCGAAAGCGACCATCCCGTAGCGCGACACGCGTCCATACGTCGGCTTGACGCCGGTTACGCCGGTCAATGCCGCGGGCTGCCGAATCGAACCGCCGGTATCGGTGCCGGTGGCGAAGGGCGCCAGACGTGCGGCCGTCGCCGCGGCCGAACCACCCGATGATCCGCCGGGCACACGAGTTCGGTCCCAGGGGTTCTTGACCGGTCCGTAATAACTGGTCTCGTTGGAGGATCCCATGGCGAACTCGTCCATATTGGCCTTGCCCAACATGACGGCGCCGTCCGCCTTGAGGCGCGCCACCACGGTTGCATCGTAGGGCGCTATGAAATTGTCCAGCATGCGCGAACCACAACTGGTGCGCACGCCGTCGGTGCAGAAAATATCTTTATGAATGAGAGGGATGCCCAGCAGCGGGCCGTCCTCGCCGCGGGCTCGGCGCGCATCGGCAAGCGCCGCTGCGGCGAGGGCCGCATCGCCGGTGAGGGTGATGACTGCGTTCAGCGCCGGGTTCAGGCGCTCGATGCGCGCCAGGAAATGCCGCGTCAGTTCGACGCTCGAAATCTCTTTCGCGCTCAGGCGGCGGGCGAGTTCGCCTATGGAAAATGTGTGCAACATCGAATCGCGGACCTACTCGATGACCCGCGGTACCACGTACAAGCCGGCTTGCACCGCCGGCGCGTTGCTCTGATATTTCTCGTGGTGGTCGCTCTCCGACACGACGTCCGCGCGCAGCCGCTGATGCTGGCCATCCAGAGGATGCGCCATGGGCTCGACCTGATCGGTGTGTGCCCGCGCTAATTCGTCGACGAAATTGACGATGCTCGACAAACTGGTCACGTGGACCGGCATCTCTTCTTCGGTGATCGACAGCCGCGCGAGCCTTGCGATCTTCTCCACATCTTGACGGGTTAGGCTCATAGGAGTGCC
>CAYRAC010000307.1:0-5402 GCA_964422045.1 uncultured Steroidobacteraceae bacterium | reverse complement strand
GAAGTGCAGCGCCGACACCGCGATTCCGCTGCGTGCCGCGATCTCGCCGACGCTGAGTTCCTTGCGAATCACCGTCGCTGGGTCTTTCCCGCGCATCGTACGCTTCTCTTGACCTCAAGTTAACTTGAGCTTGTATCGTACCTGCCGATGCTTTTCAACAACGGAGCCATCCGCGGCGCCACCTGGCGAGATCTGTACGCCGCGGGCCTGCTCAACCGCTTCGCCGTACTGTGCGCGGGCATCTGGTTGCATGCCGTCGACACGCTCGTAACCGCCACCATTTCGCCGGCCATCGTCGATGACATCGGCGGCGTCGCGTTCATCAATTGGACCTTCCTATTGTACGAGGTGGGTGCCATCGTGGCGGGCGCCGCCACGGCAACGCTGTGTCGGCGTATCGCCATCAAACGCGTGCTGGCGTTTGCCGCACTGTGCTACGGGGGCGGCTGCCTCATCGCCGGGTTTGCGCCGAGCATCGGCGTTCTGCTCGCGGGCCGTCTCGTGCAAGGAATCGGCGGCGGCATGCTGCTGTCGCTGTGCTATCTCGCCATTCAAGCGTGGTTCGAGCCATGCTGGTGGAGCCGGTTGTTTGGCATCGTCGCGGTGATCTGGGGTGCAGGCTCGCTCTTGGGCCCCTTGATCGGCGGCATATTTGCCGGCCTGCACTCGTGGCGAATGACGTTCTTTGTGTTTGGCATTCAAGCCGGCGTGCTCTGGATCCTGGCGCGCCTGTGGCTGCCGGCGGAGACGCCGGCGCGCCGCGAACGGGAGGTCTTCCCGCTCAAGCCGCTGCTCACCTTGATGGTCGCGATCTTGCTGATCGCCGAGAGCGCGCTCGCGCCAACCATTCAGATATCCATCATCGGTGTCGTGCTCGGACTCGGTGTCCTCTACTGCGCTGCACGCCTGGACGCGAGACTTAACTCGAAATTATTTCCGGTGCAGATCTTGGATTTTCGCCATCCCGTTGGCGCAGGACTGCTGATGGTGTTCGCTCTCTCCGCCGCCACCACCGGTTTCTGGACCTACGGGCCGCTCATCCTCAAGATCCTGTTCGACACGCACCCGCTCGTTTGCGGCTACATCTTGGCGGGCGAGGCCGTCGCCTGGAGCTTGGCCACGATGGCGGTCTCCAAGGTTCCGATTGATTGCGACCGTTGGGTGATCCGCGTCGGCGCCTCGCTGGTCGCACTTGGCGCCGGCGGCTTCGCTCTCGCCGTGCCGGCCGGGATGCTCGCGGGATTGATTCTCTGTGCTCTATTGCAAGGGGTTGGCTTCGGTCTTTGCTGGCCCTCGATCGTGCACCGCCTGGCGCGATTCTCCGCGGCGGACGAACGCGCGCTGGCGGTGACTTCGCCGGAGACCGTGCAGCGGATCGGCTACGCCGTGGGCACCGCCGCCGTCGGCATCGCGGCCAATCTCTCGGGACTCGCCGCGGGGCTGTCGATCGCCGCCGTCAAAGCCGCGGCGTTCTGGGTATTCGCTGCCTTCCTGCCGGTGTTGCTGCTCGCGCTCATGAGTGCGTGGAGGTTCACCCGCGATGCCGCCGAGGCGTGATCGCGCGCTGTAAACCTGCGATCATAGCTGCGTGACCACCTTCCTGCTGGCATTCGGCGCTTTGTTTTCCATCGTCAACCCCTTGTCGGGCGCCTTCATCTTTTTCGGCGCCACGCGCGAACTCGATCCGCGCGTGCGCTCACAGGTGTCGCGCTGGGTGGCCATTTATTCGTTCTCGATCGTGGCGGCCTCGCTCTACGTCGGCGCCTACGTCTTGAGTTTCTTCGGCATTTCCATTCCAGTGCTGCGAGTGGCCGGCGGGATCGTCGTGGCTTTATCCGGCTGGCGGATGTTGAACGAGCCCGACTACACCCAGCAGCGGCGTAGCGAAACCCCGAGCCCGCGCTCGATGGACGTGCCGCCGAGCCGCCTCGCGTTCTATCCGCTGACCATGCCGCTCACCACGGGGCCCGGTACCATTTCCGTCGCCATTTCCTTGGGGGCCGGCCGGCCGCGCGGTTTTCATGCGCCGTTGTTGGAGTTCTTCGTCGAGACGCTGGCCGCCGTGGCGCTGCTCGCGCTTCTGGTGTACGCCTTCTATCGAAATTCTGCGCGCCTGGCCGGATTGATGGGCGCGACCGGGACCACCATCGTGGTGCGACTCTCTGCATTTTTATTGTTCTGTATCGGAATCCAGGTGCTGTGGAATGGGGCGTCGGAGCTGATCGGCTCGCTGCCGCTCGGGACCGCAGGCACCAGTTAAAGGAGTGGTCGCATGAGCATCGGATTCGACCGGCGGCGCTTTCTCGGCACCGCAGGTGCGCTATCGCTGACACTGCTATCGAAACAGTTACGCGCGTACGCGACCCCGGCCGCGCCGGTGGCACCGGTGGCGCGCATCGATGTGGTTCGCGACACCTATTTCGGTGAAACGCTGAGCGATCCTTATCGCTGGATGGAAAACGCCAATGATCCTGACTGGCTGCCGTTCCTACGCGGCCAGAACGCTCACACGCACGCCATACTCGACGCGCTGCCGATGCGCGCATCGCTCCTGCGGCGCATCCAAGAGCTGTCGAGCAATACGGTGGCCACCGGCCGGGTGCAGCGCGCGGGCGGTTTGACGTTTTTCATTCAGCGGCCGCAAGGCGCGGACAATTTCAAATTGTTCGTGCGCAAAGGCGGCCGCGACCGCGTGCTCATCGATCCCACCAAGGCCGGCGATACCACGGGGCACACCTCGCTCGACTGGTGGCGGGCCGCGCCGGACGGACGGCATGTGGTGTACGGCCTGTCGAAGAACGGCAGCGAGGATTCGACCTTGCGCGTGCTCGCGGTTGCGGACGGCCGCGATCTGGCCGAACGCATCGGCAACGCCCAGCAAGCGAATCCGGCATGGCTGGATGACGGCAGCGGCTTCTTTTACAACCAGCTCACCGCCGCGGTCGCAACGCCGGAGCGTTTTCTCGACAGTCAGGCGCGCTTGCATCGTCTCGGTACGGATCCGAACTCCGATCCTGTGCTGATGAAGCGCGGTTTGGTGCCCGGTGTCGAGTATGAGCGCATACAGGCACCCTATATCGTGACCTACCCGGGTGCGCGTCACGCGATCTTGCTGCTGTCGGACGTGAGGCCGGAAGGCCGTGCCTTCATCGCGCCGCTGGCCGATGTGCTCGCGGGCCGACCCCGCTGGACGCCCTTTGCCGCCTTCGAAGACGAGGTCACGGACTTCGAACTCGAGGGCGAAGATTTGTACCTGTTGGTCAATCACGGCACCGCGCGCGGCCGCATCGTCAAGACCTCGGCGGCCTCGCCCAATATCGCCACCGCCGCCGTGGTCGTGCCGCAAGGCCCCTATGTCATCCAGGACATTTCGCGAGCGCGCGATGGGCTGTATCTGCGGTTGATGGATGGCGGCCTGAGCCGCCTGCAACGACTCGAGCACGGCGGCCGCATCACGGATATCGCCCTGCCGTTCGAGGGCTCGTTAGGGTCGGTGTACACCGCGGCCGACGAAGACGGCGCACTCCTGTCGTTGACCGGTTGGCTCGAACCTGCCGCGATCTACTCGGTCAGCACAGAAGGGCGTGTCGCCGATACCGGCATCACCCCGAAGCCGCCCATCGACGTCGCCCCTTATGTCGCGCGGCGTTTTTTTGCAACCGCCAAAGACGGCACGAAGATTCCTTATAGCGTCGTGCATCGCAAAGACCTCACCCTCGACGGCAGCGCGCCTGCCTGGATCACGGCCTACGGATCGTATGGCCTCTCGCCCAACACGCCGGCGTTCGTCGGACGTGCTCTGGCACTGATCGACGCCGGTGCCGTCGTCGGCTACGCCAACGTGCGCGGCGGCGGCGAATACGGCCGCGAATGGCACAAAGCCGGACAGCTCGCCAACAAGCCCAATACCTGGCGCGATCTGATCGCGGTATGCGAGGACCTGGTGGCGAAGAAATATACCTCGCCATCGCATCTGGCGATCGGCGGGCGCTCCGCGGGCGGCATCACCGTCGGCCGCGCGATGACCGAGCGGCCGGAGCTGTTTGCCGCCGTGGTCGACGGCGTCGGCTGGTCGAACCCGCTGCGCTATGTGGTCGAGCAGGACAGCTATACCGAAGAACCCGAATGGGGCGCCATCAGCAATGCCGAAGGCTATCGATTCTTGAAGCTCATCGACAGTTATCAGTCGGTCAAGGACGGCACGCGCTATCCGGCAGTGCTCCTCACCACCGGCGTCACCGATCCGCGCGTCGCACCCTTTCACGTCGCCAAGATGACCGCACGACTGCAGGCAGCGAGCAGTTCCGGCAAACCCATACTGCTGCGCGTTGACTTCGACGCCGGCCATGGCATCGGTTCCACGCGTTCGCAGCAGGACCGCGAGGTCGCCGACACCCACGCGTTCCTGTTGTGGCAGCTACGCGGGTAGAGGATTGCATTATGTATCGTCGCGATGCATCCGGCGGCTCGCCCGGACTCGAAACCGGCTCTGCGTCACAATCCCGCCGGCCGGATAGGTAAGAAACGCGGCCAGCGGACTAAAATGCCCGGCATGAATATCGGCAGCGTCAGTTCAGGATTCGGCGCCCTGCAAAATGCGGCTTCGGGCATTAGCCGCGCCTCGCAGGGTATCAGTCAGGACGCGCAGTCGATCGCCACCGGCGCGCTCAACGGCGCCCAGGCCAACACCACCTCGGCACTCGTCGACTTATCCGAACAGAGCGTCCTCGCGCAGATATCGGCGGCGGCGCTATCGATCGACAATCAGACGCTCGGCACTCTGCTCAACGTCAAAGCCTGAAAAGCCCGATGCTTTCAGGGGTTACCTCAGCCCCGGCCCGTTCCGCGCTTCGCTCCTCCGTGATGCTCCCGCTATAGGACTTCGCCTATACGCAGTCGAGGCGTTTGGCGGGCGACTCAAGCGTCCCACCCCGGCATAGTTCGGCAAAGCCGCTTAAGCGGTGCTTTCCGGGAGATGCTTGATGGACGTCGAAGACTGCCTGAAAAAACTCCAATCGCTATTCACCTGCGCGGCGAGCGATTCGGCGGCTGCCAAGGCACGCTACCTCGCCATGACTCAACAAGGCGCGCCGCCGGCGGTCTTGTCCCGCGCCCGTTTTGCCTGGCGGCAATTCGAAGCGCGCAAAGCCGCGATCGTCGCGCGCATGGTGGCGTTGGAAGAACTGGAAGAAGGAGCCATTGCCTGATTCGCGCATCGTCCGCAGCGGCTGTTTTGTCGGCCGCGATGCTGGTCTTCGGCGGATGCACCTCGATGAGCCCACCCCTGCAGACGGTCTCGCATGTCGACCTGCCGCGCTACATGGGCGACTGGTACGTGATTGCCAACATTCCCTACTTCGCCGAAAAGAATTGTTTCGATTCCGTCGAGAGTTACGCGCTGC
>CAYRAC010000306.1:0-5407 GCA_964422045.1 uncultured Steroidobacteraceae bacterium | reverse complement strand
CTTTTTGAGTATCGAGCTTGTGCTGCTGTGCCGCGGCGGCAGCGGCTTTGGTCTGCTCGGCCGCTTGTGCGTCTGCGGCGATTTTGGCATCCGCGGCGGCCTGCGCTTCGGCAGCTTTGGCATCTTCGGCAGCTTTGACCTCATCCGCCGCCTTCGCCTGCTCGGCCGCAGCAGCCGCGGCGCGGGCTTCTTCGGCGGCACGCGCCTGCGCCGCACGCTCCTCTTGAACATGCTGGGCGGCGTGCAGAACTTGCGAATCGACCACCACGGCGTCAATCGGCAGCGGTTGCAAGCTGGGCGGTGGCGGGTGCAGAAAATTCAATGACGCGATGATCAAACCTCCCACCAACAGTCCGTGCAGCAGCAACGAGACGGCGACACCCCACGCATGCTCGCGCAAGAAATTGCGCATTCAACCCGGGCCGCTGCCGGCTCCGTTGGCTTGCCCCCGCGGCGGCGGCCGTATCGGATCGGTGAGAAACCCGACCTTCGTCGCGCCGGCGTGCTGCAGCAACACCATCGCCCGCATCAGGGTGCCATACGGCACCGTGGTGTCGGCTTTGACCAACACCGGGGTCTGCGGATCGCGGCGCAGAAGCGCAGCCGTTCGCGCGCTTACCGTGTCTTCGGATGCCGGCTTGTCGGAATCCTTCCCGAAATTCACATAGAGACGTCCGCGGGCGTCGATGGTCACGACCAGGGGTTCATGTTTGGTGAGAAATTCGGGTTCGATGGGCTTGGCGCCGGCCTCCGGCAAATCCACCTTGACACCCTCTTTGAGCAGCGGCGCGGTGATCATGAAAATGACCAGCAATACCAACATGACGTCGATGTACGGCACCACGTTGATCTCTCCCATCAGCTTGCGGCGGCGAAGCGGTGCGGGCATGGGTGTCAGGCTTGAGCCGCGCGGGACGGCCCGTGACGCTGCAGAATCGTCGAGAACTCTTCGACGAAGGTGTCGAACCTCAGTTCCAAGCGGCTCACCTGATCGGCAAACCGGTTGTAGGCGATCACCGCGGGAATCGCGGCGAACAAGCCGATCGCCGTGGCGATCAGCGCCTCGGCAATACCCGGTGCCACCGCCGCCAAGGTAGCCTGTTGAACGTTGCCGAGGTTATGGAATGCACTCATGATGCCCCACACCGTGCCGAACAGACCCACGTACGGACTCGTGGAACCGACCGTCGCCAGTGTCGCAAGATTGCGCTCGAGCCGATCCATCTCGCGCATTTGCGCAACGCGCATCGCACGGCGCGATCCCTCGAGCAGCTGATCGGTCGGCGCGCCTTGTTGGCGCAGCCGGCTGAACTCACCGAATCCCGATTCGAAAATACTTTGCTCGCCGGTTCCTTCACGCCCCTTGGTTTCGATGCTGCGGTACAGAGTCGCGAGATCCCCGCCCGACCAAAAGGCCGTCTCGAACTGATCGGCCTGGCGTCGCGAGTGGGAAATCACGCGGCTCTTCTTGAAAATGATGGCCCACGAGGCCACCGATGCCACCATCAGCAATACCATAACGGCCTGCACGATGACGCTCGCGTCGAGCACCAGGGTCCAGATCGATAAGTCATTCCCCATTACGCCACTCCACAAATAAATCCTTTGGAATCGGCCGCGGCTTGAGCGTACCGGAATCGAGGCAGGCAACGCGAACGCTCGCGTCGATGAGCTGCACGTCGCCGCGCGCGATCGTCTGCTCGAATAGGATTGTGGCACCGCTCAGGCGCTCGAGTTCCGCGCTGACCCGAATTTCGTCATTGAGCACGGCAGGACGCAGGAAGTCCACGCTGACGTTGACGACTACGAACTGTAGTTGCCGCTCGGCGCGCAGCCGCTGTTGATCGATATTGAGCGCGCGCAGCCAGTCGCTGCGGCAGCGTTCCATGAATTTCAGATAATTCGCGTAATAAACGACCCCGCCGGCGTCGGTATCCTCCCAATAAACGCGGCATTCGATCGAGAATCTGCGCACCGGCATCTACTGTGCATCCCGGAACAACGGCAGGTTCAGGTCGCGCTCGAGCGCCGGCGCAGGCAGCCCGAAATGCAGATAAGCGCTGCGTGTGGCCACGCGTCCGCGCGCGGTGCGCATCAGAAATCCCTGTTGAATCAAGAATGGCTCGATCACATCTTCGATCGTGCCGCGCTCCTCGCTCATCGCGGCGGCCAAGCTGTCGACCCCGACCGGACCGCCGTCGAATTTCTCGATAACCGTCAACAGCAATTTCCGGTCCAGCATGTCGAATCCCAAAGGATCCACTTCGAGCATATCGAGCGCCGCGATCGCAACCTGCGCACTGATGATTCCGGCCGCCTTGACCTCGGCGAAATCGCGTACCCGGCGTAGCAGCCGATTGGCGATGCGCGGCGTGCCGCGCGATCTTTCGGCGATGCGCACGGCGCCGTCGGCTTGCAGCTGCAGTTTCAAGATTGCAGCGCTGCGGGTCACGATGCTGGTCAGATCCTGCGTCGAGTAAAACTCGAGCCGCTGCACGATGCCGAACCGGTCGCGCAGTGGGGAGGTCAGCAGTCCGGCGCGGGTGGTCGCGCCCACCAAGGTGAACGGCGGCAGATCCAGCTTGATCGACCTCGCGCCCGGACCTTCGCCGATCATCAGGTCGAGTTGCGAATCCTCCATCGCCGGATACAGAACCTCCTCGACCACGGGGCTCAGGCGATGGATTTCATCGACGAACAATACGTCGCGTGGTTCCAGATTGGTGAGCAGCGCGGCCAAGTCTCCCGGACGCTCCAGCACCGGACCGGAAGTCTGCCGAAGATTGACCTTCAGTTCGTTGGCGATGATGTTCGCGAGCGTAGTCTTGCCAAGCCCCGGTGGTCCGAAAATCAACACATGATCGAGCGCCTCGCCGCGATTGCGGGCTGCCTGGATGAAGATATCCATCTGGGTCTTGACGCTCGACTGTCCCACGTAGTCGGCCAGACTCTTCGGCCGCACCGCCCGATCGAGCACTTCGTCTTCGCGCTTGACCGGACCTGCAATGATTCGATCCTGCTCGATGCCCATGCTGCTGCTTACGCCTTGACTGCCGACTTGAGCGCGCGACGTATGATTTCGGTGGTCGCAAGATCAGGCTCATCGACGGTCTTTAGAAGCCGGACTACTTCCGGTGGTTTGTAGCCGAGTGCAATCAGCGCACTGAAGGCCTCGCTTTGCGCAGTTGCCGCAGGGCCCGCGCCCGGCAGCGAGTCGCCCGGCGCGGGCGTCGAGAACTTCTTCACGCTATCGCGCATCTCGATGATCACGCGTTCAGCGGTTTTGCGGCCGATCCCCGGAATCCGCGTGAGCATTGCGACGTCTTCCGCCTCGATGATCCGCAGAAACTCCGCGACGCTCGCGCCCGATAGTATGCCGAGCGCAATCTTCGGGCCCACCCCGGAGACTTTGAGCAGACCGCGAAACAAGCGCCGCTCGCCGTCGGTGCCGAAGGCGTACAGGATGTGCGCATCCTCACGGACCACAAGGTGCGTAAACAGCGCGACCGCCTCGCCGGCAGCGGGCAGTCCGTAAAACGTCGACATGGGCGCTTCCATTTCATAGCCGACGCCGTTCACATCGACCATCAGCATCGGCGGCTGCTTGACCGACAAACGCCCTTTGAGAAAACCGATCACCCGCGGCTCGCCGCGCGTAGTACCGAGACTCGCACGCGACCGCGCAGCGCGTGGCACACCGCAGCCGCCAAGGCATCGGCCGCATCGGCAGACAGCGGTCCGTCGAGCTTGAGAATGCTCTTCATCATGAGCTGCACTTGCGCCTTCTCGGCACTGCCGGATCCGACCACCGCCTGCTTGATTTGCCGCGTTGCGTATTCAAATACCTCGGCATTGGCATCGGCGGTTCCGCAAATCGCCGCGCCGCGCGCCTGTCCCAATTTGAGCGCGCTGTCGGGATTGCGGTTGACGAAAACGCGTTCAATGGCGATCTCATGCGGGCGGTACTGTGCGACCAGGGTCTGCACGCAGCGAAAAATCTCGCACAGCCGGTCGGCGAACTCGCCCTTCTGGGTGCGGATGACGCCGCTCGCCACGTAGGTCAAACGCGGGCCGACCGCATCCAACACACCGAAACCGGTGCGCTGCGAACCGGGATCGATGCCGAGCACGCGCACGCTCGCCGTGCTAGCGCCGTGCATGCGCATCGCCCACCGCGCGGGCCGCGCCGGGGTGGCCGCTGTTAGACTGCATTCTTTGGGTCTGTCATTGGCGAGTATGATACCGGCAATAGGCGCTTAAACCCACCAGGCAGCCTGCGGCACAATTCAAGTGGAAACGACGACATCAACCCGGATCACGGCCAGTGAGCGGCTGCATGCTGCTTTCGCAGCGGTGCGCGCGCTTGATTTGGCCGGCGCGGACCCGGGATTGCGGCGCACCGCCTTGGATGTAGCGGAAATAGTACTCGCTTTGGATGCCGACGACGAAGTGGTGATCGCGGCGATGTTGCAGCCGCTGCTCGATGCCAAGCTTCTCGATCGAGAAGCCGCGGCGCGGAATTTTGGCGCCGATGCGACGCGGCTGGCGCGCAACTTGAGCCAGCTGGGAGAATTCGGTTTGAGCGTCGATTGGCAGCCGGAACAGGGCCTCGAGTCAGGTCAGGCCGAGGCGCTGCGCAAAATGCTGCTCGCCGTCATCGGCGATGTGCGGCTGGTGGTCGTGCGTCTGGCGGCTCAGCTGCAGAAAATGCGCGCCGCCAAGTCTTTGGCCGAGGTGGAGCAGCGCAAACTCGCCACCGAGACCCGCGAAGTCTATGCGCCGCTCGCCAATCGACTGGGCGTGTGGCAGCTGAAGTGGGAACTCGAGGATCTCGCATTCCGCTATTTGCAGCCCGCCGATTACAAACGCATCGCCGCCGCCCTGAAGGTGCGCCGTGCCGAACGCGAGCACTACATGGAGGAACTCAAGGCGCTGTTGCAGCGCGAGTTGCGGCACGCCGGGGTGGACGCGACGATCGAGGGCCGGCCCAAACACATCTACAGCATTTGGCGCAAGATGCAGGCCAAGCAGCTCGCGTTCGAGCAATTGATGGACATTCGGGCCGCCCGGGTCCTGGTCAACAGCGTTGCAGAATGCTACGCGGCCCTGGGTGTGGTGCATTCGCTCTGGCAGTTCATCGCCGGGGAGTTCGACGATTACATCGCAACTCCCAAGGACAACCGCTATCGCTCGATTCACACCGCAGTCATCGGACCGGGCGCCCAAGCCGTGGAAATACAAATCCGCACGCACGAAATGCACGCCGATTCAGAGCGCGGCGTGGCCTCGCATTGGCGCTACAAGGAGGGCGGCCGCGGCGACCAGGCCTATGAGCGTAAAATCAACCAACTCCGCTCGTTGCTGGCCCCCGGCGAGAGCGGCGGCTCATCACGCGATTTTCTCGATC
>CAYRAC010000305.1:1893-5421 GCA_964422045.1 uncultured Steroidobacteraceae bacterium | reverse complement strand
TCGACACCGGCTTGAACGCCCAGGGCTGGACGCGCCGGCAGGCCCTCGGGAACCACCACCCCCAAAACGCCCACCCCCGGCGAGCCCCGACACGACTCCGCCGCTTCGGCGAGTTCGGTCGGAATCGTGCGCAACGACTGATAGAAGCTGAAAGCCATGTTCCAGGCTTGGCTGGTGAATATCGCGAAGATCGCCGCGAACTCGGCGCCGAGCACGCGGCCGGGAGCCAGCGACATGAAAAACACGACCGTAATCGAAATGAAACCTAGAATTGGCACCGACTGCAGAATATCCAGTATCGGCACCAGGAGCTTCCCCGCCCGCTCGCTCTTCGCCGCCCACGTCGCGTAAGTCAGGGTGAAGACCAGCGACAGGAACAGACCCGCCAACATGCGGAACGTGGTGCGCGCGGCATATTCGGGCAAATGGCTGGGGCTGAGCGACAATGGCGTCATTTCGAGCGTCGACAGCGGCGAGAACAAGCCGCGCGATGTTTCGCCCAAAAAGGCGATCAAGCCGATCACGACGATGAATGCCAGCACGTCCCAACGCGACCAGAAGTCGCGCAGAAAGACATAGGGAGCAAAGCGATTCATCCGCGCATTCTCTCAGGACAGACAACGAAGTAGCTAGTAGGGTACGCATTTATGGACAAGAGTTTCACAGGCGATTCGCGGGCTATCGGCACACTGCGAGCCGCGGCGCCGCTGCAAAGCCAGGCAATGCCGACGCGCTTCAATGTTCTGGGCGCGATCAGCTTCTCGCACTTTCTGAACGACATGATGCAGTCGCTGATCGTTGCAATCTATCCGTTGTTGAAGGGCGAATTCAGCTTGAGTTTCGTGCAGATCGGCCTCATCACGCTGACCTATCAAATCTGCGCCTCGGTTTTGCAGCCGCTCATCGGCATCTACACCGACAAACACCCGAAGCCCTACTCGCTGAGCGTCGGCATGGGATTCACGCTCATTGGCATGGTGGCTTTGGCGTTTGCGCCGAATTACGCCTTGGTGTTGGTCGCCGCTGCGATGATCGGTGCGGGATCGTCTATTTTTCATCCCGAGTCCTCGCGCATCGCGCGCCTCGCCTCGGGCGGCCGTCATGGGCTGGCGCAGTCCATTTTCCAGGTCGGCGGCAATGCGGGCAGCGCCATGGGTCCGCTGCTGGCCGCATGGATTATCGTTCCGCGCGGACAATCGAGTCTCGCCTGGTTTGCGCTGGCTGCGTTGCTCGCCATTGCCGTGTTGGCGCGGGTCGGCGCCTGGTACAAGCGCCAGCATCTCGAGCGAGCCGGCGCCGGCAGGCGAGCAGCCGTGCCGAGTCCGGTGTCGGCGCGCCGGGTCGCATGGTCGATCGTCATCCTGGTTGCATTGATATTCTCAAAGTATTTCTATATCGCGAGCATCTCGAGCTTCTACAGCTTCTACCTGATCGAAAAATTTCACCTGTCGGTTCGCTCGGCCCAGATGTACCTGTTCGTTTTTCTGCTTGCCATGGCGCTCGGTACGCTGTTCGGCGGCCCGATCGGCGATCGCATCGGCCGCAAGCGCGTCATCTGGGCATCGATTCTCGGAGTAGCACCTTTTAGCCTGCTGCTGCCCTTCGTTGGTTTGATGTGGACCGGCATCCTCACCTTCATCATCGGACTCATTTTGTCCTCGGCGTTCTCGGCCATCGTCGTATTCGCCCAGGAGCTGATGCCCGGAAAGGTGGGTGCCGTTTCGGGATTGTTTTTCGGATTCGCATTCGGCATCGGCGGCATCGGCGCGGCGGTGCTCGGCGCTGTTGCGGACAGCCACGGCATCGAATTCGTCTACCGGCTGTGCGCCTACCTGCCGCTGCTCGGCATGGTGGCGGCGTTCTTGCCCGATATCGAACATCACAGGACATGACGCACCAAATCATACTTACGATCGGTCAATATGGGTTGATGATCGTGTTCGTCAACGTGCTGCTCGATCAGATTGGACTTCCCGTGCCCGCGGTGCCGACGTTGATCGTCGCCGGCGCAATCGCCGCAGATGGACAGCTGCCGTTGGCCTCGCTCTTCGTCTGGTCCGTGATCGCCTGCCTGGCCGCGGACTGCGGCTGGTACCTGATCGGTGAGAGGTACGGCATCCGCGTCCTCAAGACGCTTTGCAGAATTTCGCTCGAACCCGATTCGTGCGTCAGCCAGACCCAAACCCGGTTCGAACGCTGGGGAATCAATTCCCTGGTCATCGCAAAGTTCGTTCCCGGCCTCGCCATCATTGCGCCGCCGATGGCGGGCGCCCTGCGTATCGGCTGGCCGCGATTCGTCTTCTTGAGCAGCGGCGCCGCGATCCTCTGGGTGGGCACGGCGCTACTCGCCGGTATCTTGTTCAAGTCGCAGATCGCGCTGCTGCTGGACAATCTGCGCGGTCTCGGCAGCATCGCCGCGAGCGGTGTCGTGATTTTGCTTGCCGCCTATATCGGCTACAAATGGTGGGAGCGGAGCCGTTTCTATCGGCTGCTGCGCATGGCGCGGATCAGCGTCGCCGATCTTTATGCGCTGATGCAGGCCGGCGCCTCGCCCATCATCCTCGATGTGCGCTCGAGCACCGCCCGCGCGCTGGAACCGAAGTGGATTCCCGGGGCGCTGAACGTTCCGCTGCAGGACGTGGCGCGGCACCTCAAAGAATTACCGCGCGACCGTGAAATCATTTTGTATTGCACTTGCCCGAGCGAAGCCTCCGCGGCGCGGGTGGCCAAGATATTGATGAATCACGGTTTCAAGCGCGTCCGTCCGTTGTCGGGCGGGCTCGACGCGTGGATTGCCGCTGGCTATGCGGTCGAGCACGACGCATGACTCATCACGTCGTCATCGTCGGTGCCGGTTTCGGCGGCTTGGCGGCAGCCCATGGATTGGCTGGCGCCGCCGTCAGGATCACCATCATCGATCAGCGCAATCATCATCTGTTCCAGCCGCTCTTGTACCAGGTGGCCACCGCATCGCTTGCCACCTCGGAAATTGCGTGGCCGATCCGCCACTTGGTTCGCGAGCGTAAGGAGATCACGACCTTGCTCGGCGAGGTGACCGGAGTCGATGCCGAGAACCACACTGTGTCGCTCGGCGACGGCGGCCGCGTGGCGTACGACACGCTGATACTGGCCACCGGTGCCCGGCACGCGTATTTCGGACATGACGAGTGGGAGACCTACGCGCCAGGCCTCAAGACTCTCGAGGACGCGACTTCGATCCGCCGGCGAATTCTTTTGTCCTTCGAACGTGCGGAATGCGAGAGCGATGAGCAACGCCGCGCGGCCTTGTTGACCTTTGTGGTCGTCGGCGGCGGGCCCACCGGCGTCGAGTTGGCCGGAGCGATCGCCGAACTCGCGCAACAGAGCTTACCCGAGGAATATCGCCATATCGACACGCGCAAGGCGCGCGTGGTGCTGATCGAGGCAGGGCCGCGCGTCTTGCCGAGTTTTACCGAGGATCTATCTGCATATGCTCAGGCGGCGCTCGAGCGCCTGGGTGTCGAGGTTCATCTCGGTCACCCGGTAAGC
>CAYRAC010000305.1:0-1793 GCA_964422045.1 uncultured Steroidobacteraceae bacterium | reverse complement strand
GCCAAGCAGCAAGGCATGCATGTGGCGCGCTGCATCAGGCTGCGCCTGCGTGGCATCGAATCGACTCGAAACTTTCGCTACCAGCACGCCGGAAATCTAGCGACCATCGGCGGGCGCGCGGCGGTCATCGACTTCGGGCGCATCAAGGTGCGCGGCTGGCTCGCTTGGTGGATTTGGGGGCTTGCGCATATTTACTTCTTGATTGGCGTGCGCAATCGATTGGCCGTGGCCCTGAGCTGGTTGTGGATCTACGCCACCGGCAGCCGCAATGCCTGTCTGATTACCCAGGGTGACCTACGGCAGTCGCAATGATTTGGCATCCACCTGTCGGTGTCGCGGCGACGGCCGGGCGCGACTCCCGTGGCGGCGCGCATAATGGGCAGCGTGCGGTGCCACACGTCTCTCGGCGCGATTGCAGCTCTCCTGGTGGGCGCCATGCCCTACGCGGTGCGCAGCGATTGGACGCTCGCAACCGAGGCGGCCCTCAGACACGATAGCAATGTCGGAAACAGCGGATCGGCGTCCGATGTCGTCGGCGATTCGACGCTGAGCGCGCGGCTGTCCTTATTGGATCTTTTCCCGCTCGGTGAGAGCTACAGTTTGACGGTCGGCGGCAATCTTCGCGGCGAATTGTTCCGCACCCTCACCGGCTTGAACAGCGCGTCTGTAGAGGGGCAGTTGTCGCTCAAGAGAAAGTGGGGGCTGGGTGCCTTTGCACCGTGGGCGCGTGTTGGACTATCCGTCGGCCGATCGAGTTACGACGACAGCTACCGAAACGCGTGGGACTATCGGGCGACTGTCGCCACCGGCTGGCGCATCGATGAGCGATTAAACTTCTGGGCAGACTATGCGTACGATCGCGTGGCAGCGACTCCGCAAATGGAAGAAGTCCCGGGCTTATCCGCAGACGCCTACAGTCAAGTGAGCGACAGTCTCACGTTGAGTGGCGAGTATGCGTTGAGCGAACGGACCTTCGTGAACTTAGGTTTGCTTGGCCGCCAGGGCGATGTGGTGTCGACCACGGAAGGCAACGCGCAGATTTTAACGGCTGCGCGCGCGCTCGCCGAGGACCCTGCATTTGGACCCGAGGCCTACGCTTACCGCGTCACGGGCACCTCTTATGGAATTCGAATCGGCATTCACTTCTCGCCCACCCCGCATGGCTTGCTGGGCTGCGGATTCGAGCGCTTGATCACGCATGCCTATGGCGGCGCCGATTATGCGAAGTCGATTCCCGAAATCACTTGGGACTACCGCTTTTAAGATGAACAAATCGCTCACCGTAGGCCTTGTGTCGCTGTTGAGCGCCCTGCCCGGACACGGCGCCGAATTGATCGTCCAGGTTCAGGATCATGGCAAGCCGGTCGCCGACGCCGTAGTGCTCGCGACGCCGGCGGACCCCAAAAATCTGCTGCGCGCCAAACCGCCCGCGGATGCCGTCGATCAGGTCGACAAACAATTCGTGCCTTACGTGAAGCCGGTGCTTGTGGGATCAAAAGTGCGATTTCCGAATAGCGACAACGTCCGGCACCAGGTCTATTCATTTTCATCCGCCAAGAAATTCGAGTTGCCCTTGTATGCCGGCAGCACGGCGGCGCCGGTGATATTCGACAAACCCGGAGTCGTGGTCTTGGGCTGCAATATTCACGACTGGATGGTGGGATACGTCTACGTGTCGGACACGCCCTTCTTTGCGAAGACCGCGGCCGCGGGAACCGCGACCTTGAGCGATCTGCCGCCGGGCGAATACACTGTGCGTGTCTGGCATCCCAGCATGGCGGAACATGCCGAGG
>CAYRAC010000304.1:0-5434 GCA_964422045.1 uncultured Steroidobacteraceae bacterium | reverse complement strand
TGGCGGCCTTGAAAAGCGATCCAACCTCACCGCAGGCCATCAGTGCGGTCGCCGGCCAGGTCGAAGCGCTATTCCTGCAAATGATGCTGAAGAGCATGCGCGAGGCCACGGCGAGCGAGGATCCCGAGAGCAGCAATGAAATGGGCATGTACCAGGACATGTTCGACAAGCAGGTGGCGCTCACCATCAGCCAGCACGACGATCTCGGAATCGGCCGGCTGTTGAAGCGGCAGTTGTCGGCAAAACCCGCAGCCGCGAGTCCGAAGTCGAGTTCCAACGGGGCATCGACGGCGGCCCCGGTGATGGCGCAAACGCCCGCTGAATTCGTGCATCGGGTGATGCCCACGATCCGCCGCGCGGCGAGCGCCCTCGGGGTCAATCCGTTGGGGCTGCTGGCGCAGGCGGCGCTCGAAACGGGCTGGGGCCAGCGTATGCCGCGCACGGCGGACGGCTCGTTGAGCCTGAATATTTTCGGCATCAAAGCCGGCGAGGAGTGGAAGGGTACGCGGGCTACCGCCGATACGGTCGAATTCAACAACGGCGTGGCGACGCCGCGCCGTACCGCGTTTCGCGCTTACGGTTCGATCGAGGAGAGCGTCGGTGACTTCGCACGCCTGCTCAAGAATTCGCCGCGCTACCGCGACGCGATCGCGGCGGGGGCTGATGCCCAAGCATACATCCACGGCATCGGCAAATCGGGCTATGCCACCGATCCTGAATACGCGAATAAGTTAAATCAAATCCTCAACAGCGGTACGCTGCAGTCCGCCTTAGTACCCCGCACCGCAGCATTATAGAAACCGCCCGCACGGCCGATACTGCGGGAGTGAGTTTTAGTTCGCGGGGCCGCGGAGACGAATTGTGTCAGATTTGTTCGATATCAGTATCTCGGCGCTGAATGCGTTTCAAGCCGCGATCAACGTCACCAGCAACAATGTCGCCAACGCGAACACGCCGGGCTATGACCGCGAAAGCGTGAACCTCAACGAGGCGCTGCCGCAATCGAACGGCACGCTCACCGTCGGCAGCGGCGTGGTCGTGAGCGGCGTGAGCCGCGCTTACAGCCAGGCCGCCACCAATCAGCTCAACAGTTCGCAGAGCAGCCTGGGACAACTCACGGCGCTGCAAAACTACAGCACCCAGATCGATAATTTATTCGGCACGACCGCGGGCGGCTTGAGCACGGCGCTGCAGGGCTTCTACAATGCGTGGTCGAGCGTCGCGGATGACCCGACCTCCACCGCCGCACGCCAGTCGCTGCTCGGACAGGCGCAGAGTGTGGCGAGCGCCTTTCAAACCACCAGTTCCCAGCTGAACGGGCTCAATACGGATGTGAACACGCGGATCACGGCGGATGTGACGCAGATCAATTCCATCGCCGCCTCGATCGCGACGCTCAACAAGCAAATCGCCGTCGGCACTTCGGAGAACAGCGGGCAGCCGCCGCCGGATCTGCTCGATCAGCGCGACCAACTGGTATCCAACCTGTCGCAATTGGTGGGTGTCCAGACGACCACCAACAGCGACGGCTCTTTGAACGTGCTCATCGGCAACGGACAGCCCTTGGTCGTGGGTGCTCTGACCACGCAATTGACGACGACGCCGAATCAATTCAATGCCTCGCAATTGGAGATCTCGACGTCGGCCTTGAACGGCACCCCCATCTCGAACGACATCACCACGGGCGATTTGGGCGGCTTGCTGGCGGCGCGCTCGCAAGTCATCAATCCGGCGCTCAATCAATTGGGCCAGGTGGCGACGGCCTTGAGCCAGACCGTGAACTCGCAGCAAGCCAAGGGCTTGGACCTGAGCGGCAATTTCGGCGCCGCGATTTTTTCGACGCCCACCACCCAGGCCGAAGCGTCGGCGCATAACACCGACGGCGTGACCGCGAGCGTCACCGTCAATCCCACGGGCTTGGGTGCGCTCACCGCGAATGACTATCTCTTGTCCTACAACGGCACCGCCTACTCGCTCACCAATGCCAGCACCGGCACCGCCGTGCCGTTCAGCGTCGCCGGTACGACGCTCACCGCCGATGGTTTGTCGATCGCGCTGTCCGGCACACCGGCGGCGGGCGATCAATTCCTGATTCAACCGACCGTCGCCGCCGCGGGATCGCTCAATGTCGTGTTGACCGATCCCTCGAAGATAGCGGCGGCGGGTGCGGTGCAAACCGCGGCATCCCCGAGCAACGCGGGAACGGCCACCATCAGCGGCGCCACGGTGTTGAACGCCGCCAATCCGGCCCTGCTGACGCCCGCGTCGATTGCGTTCACGAGCCCGCCGCCGGCGTATTCGATCAACGGCGGCGCCAGCACCGCGTACACCTCCGGCGGCAACATCGCATTCGACGGCTGGCAGGTGCAGATCAGCGGCACGCCCGCCAACGGCGATACCTTCACGGTGTCGAGCAATGTCGGCGGCACGGGCGACAATAGCAACGCCCTGGCGAGCGCCAATCAACAATCGAGCGGCGTGCTGGCAAACGGCACGACCTCGATCACCAGCGCCGTCAGCGGGCTGATCACCGGGCTCGGCAGCCAGGCGCAGCAGATCAATACGGCGCAGTCGGCCCAGGCGGCCGTCAACACGCAGGCCCAGGCCAACGTGCAATCCGTCTCCGGCGTGAATCTCGATGAAGAAGCCGCGAGTCTGCTGCAGTGGCAGCAAGCCTACCAGGCCGCGGCGCAGGCCCTGACCATCGGCAACAGCCTGTTTACCACCTTGATCGACTCAGTGAACGGCACGTTCACCTAGGAGAACCAGCATGCGCGTCACACAAGGGCTCGAACAGTCGCAATTCTTGTCGTCGATCGGGACGCTGGAATCGAACCTCACTCAGACTCAGAACGAGATATCGAGCAACCAGTCCTTTACCACGGCAGCGCAGAACCCCATCGCCGCCGGCGCGGTCAACAGCTACAACCAGGCGCTCGCTCAAAGTCAGCAATACGTCACCAACTCGAACGGCGCGCAGACCAACTTGAATATCGAGGATAACTCGCTGTCGCAGGTGCAGAGCCAGCTGCAGAGCCTGCGGGATCTCGCCCTCGAGGCCAACAACGGCACGCTGACGAATTCGGATCGCGCCTCGATCGCGGCGCAGGCGGTGCAGATTCAGAACAGCCTGTTATCCTTGGCCAACACCCAGAACGGCAACGGAGAATATATTTTCGGCGGCTTCGACACGCAGAGTCAGCCGTTCACGCTGAGCGCGACCGGCGCCGTGTACAACGGCGACCAAGGCCAGCGTCAGGTGCAGATCGCCGCCGGTCAATCGGTGCCCGACGGCGACAATGGCGACGCGGTGTTCAACGAAATCAAAACCGGCAACGGCACTTTCAGCGTCGCGGCGAACCCCGCCAACTTAGGATCAGGTCTGATCGGAGCAACCTCCGTGAGCAACCCGGCCGCATTCGTCGGCGGTCCGTTCACGATCACATTCAGCAGCGCCACGAATTACACAGTCACGAATGCCGCCAACACCCAGGTGGCGGCGGGCACCTACACCGACGGGCAAGCGATCACGTTCGCCGGTGCGCAGGTGACATTGAGCGGAACTCCCGCGGCCAACGACGCTTTCGCGGTCACCCCGAGCACCAATCAGAGCGTGTTCACCACGGTGCAGAACCTCATCACCGCGCTGCAGACACCGATCTCGACGCCGGCCGAGTCGACCGCGTTGAACAACACGATCAGCGGCCAGATCAACAACATCGATCAGGCGCTGTCGCAGACTTCGGACGTGCGCGTATCGCTCGGCGGGCGATTGAATGCGATCACGACCCAGCAGTCCGTTGCGACCGCCCAGCAAACCCAGTTGAAATCCACGATTTCATCGCTGCAGGGCTTGGACTACGCGAGCGCGATTACGACTCTCGATCAGCAGAACACCACCCTGAGCGCCGCGCTGCAGGCGTACACCATCACTCAAGGCCTGTCGCTGTTCAAGTACCTCTAGTGATGGTGGTGGCCGCCGGCGCCGTGCACGTGACCGTGCTCGAGCTCCTCGCTGGTCGCCTCGCGCACAGTCACGACATCGACATCGAAATTCAAGGTCTTGTCGGCGAGCGGATGGTTGCCGTCGAGCGTCACCATATCGCCCACCAGCGCGGTCACCGTAAACAGACGCATGCCGTCGGGTGTCTGCCCCTGAAATTGCATGCCCTTCTTGATTTGGCCGGCGCCCTGCAGCGAGCGCTTCGGAACGCGCTGAATCAGCGCGGCATCATGCACGCCATACCCCTCGGCAGGCGTCACCGAGACCACGATTTTATCGCCATCGCGTTTGCCATCGAGCGCCTTCTCCAACCCGGCCACCAGATTGCCGTGGCCATGGATGTAAGCCAGCGGCTCGCCGCCGGCGGAACTGTCGATGACGGCGCCATCGTCGCCCTTCAGGGTGTAATGAATGAGTACGACTCGGTCGGCGGTGATTTCCACGGTGGTCTCTCCAACTGGCGCTCGCTCGGCGCCAAAAAGGCGTCAGATTACACGACTAACGGGCGAGCCGCGCCTCGAGATCATAGGCGCCGGCGGCGGTGATGCGCACCTCGGCGAGCGAGCCCACGGGCAGAGCCTTGGCGCCATGAATTCTGACCGTGCCGTCGATTTCCGGAGCGTCGCTTGCCGAGCGCGCGACGGCAATATCGCCCTCGATTCGATCGACGAGCACCGTCAGGGTGCGGCCGACTTTTTGTTCGAGGCGTGCCGCGCTGATCTCGGCGGAGAGCTCCATGAAGCGGGCGCGCCGTTCGGCCTTCACTTCCGGAGGCACGGCCGGCTCACGCAATGCGTTGGCCGCCGCCCCCTCGACCGGCGAATATTCGAAGCAGCCCACCCGGTCCAATTGCGCTGCGCGCAACCAATCGAGCAATTCTTGAAAGTCTTGCTCGGTCTCTCCCGGAAATCCGACGATGAAAGTGCTGCGAATGGTGATATCCGGCACCACGCGGCGCCAGGCGGCAATGCGCTGCAAGGTGTTGGTGGCCGCGGCGGGGCGCTTCATGAGCTTCAAAATTCGGGCACTGGCGTGCTGGAAGGGGATGTCGAGATAGGGCAGCACGCGCCCATCGGCCATCAAATCCACCACCTTGTCGACGTGCGGATAAGGATAGACGTAGTGCAGACGGATCCACACCCCGAGTTCACCAAGCGCCGCGCACAGATCATAGAAACGCGCGCTGCGCAGGGTACTGCGCCACGGCTGCGCCGCGTACTTCAAGTCCACCCCGTAGGCGCTGGTGTCTTGCGAGATGACCAGGATTTCCTTGACGCCGGCGCGCGCCAGCTGCTCCGCCTCGCGCAGCACCTCGCCGATGGGGCGGCTCACGAGATCGCCGCGCATCGAGGGAATGATGCAGAAACTGCAGCGGTGATTGCAGCCCTCGGAAATCTTCAGGTAGGCGTAGTGGCGCGGCGTGAGCCGAAC
>CAYRAC010000303.1:0-5442 GCA_964422045.1 uncultured Steroidobacteraceae bacterium | reverse complement strand
TCTTAGCTTTGCAAATTCGGCTCTTTCGTCCAGACATCACCACGTACACGGTCGTTCGTGCTCGGTGGCGGGTGTGCAAGCGGCGCTCCATCCTGTCGTCCCTTTTCGGTTACTAGCATTGCTACGGGCAACCATTATGCACATCGGGAAGTACTTAGCGAAGCGATGAATTGCATTGGCAAAGTTATGTAACCGCGCCGTATTGATATGTAATATCAGTGACCTACGCGTTCTCGGACGACTCTTTAAAAAGTAAAGTCGCGGCCTTCGAATGGAGTTTTAAGCGACGTCTTTGCGACGGATCGCGAGTTGTTCCGGTGCCTCGATTCCCATCTTCACGCGCCGTCCGGTACCACCGAGCAGCGTGATTTGGATCGGACCGTTGGCGAACAATTGTGCCAGGGTCATGTTGGCATCCGCGCCATCCGCCGGTTGGATGACGATCGATTCATCGGCTCTACGGCTGAGGACTAGCATAGTTCAAGCCCGCGCCAGCGCTCGCAGCGCTTTGGCAAAAGTCTTACCTTGGGGGTTGTAGGTGACCGCCGGTCCACCGCGCACGATGTCGAGCAGCTGGCGGATTTGATTCTGACGGACGTGAATGATGTGGCCATTGATCTCGTTCGCGATGCGGCAGCGAGCCATCAACTCGAGCAACGCGCGCCAGCGCTCGGCGACGGTGGCCGCGAGAGCGGGTGCGGCGGCCCAGAGGCCGCGGCGTTCTGTTTCGAGTGTTTCGATCATGCCGAAGATCCGGAGCTTTTCAGCGGCCTTCTGTTCAACCGCTTGCGGCGAGTCGCCGGTGAGGGCGGCGCGCTCCGCGGCCAGATTCGCGGCTAAGGAACGCGCAGCTTCAATCTCGCGATCCAGTAAATCCTCGAGACGGCGGCGCGCATCTTGTTCCATGGATCGTTACTTCAGCCCGCTTTCGAACTGCAGCAGCTTGTCGGCGACCCGGCCGGCGTCGATCTGGTAAGTGCCGGAACTGATTGCCTGCTTGATTGCCGCGACCTTCGACGTGTCGACCACCGGCGCTTTGGCGACGGCTTCTTCAATCTTTTGCAGGGAACGGGCGGAGTCGGTCAGGGTGACGGTATCGCCGGCTTTCGAGGCAGGGGTTGCCGCGGCCTGAGCGTCGCCTTGCGATTTGTCCGTTACAACGCTGTTGCTGTTCGAGCCCTTGAGGGGCGCGACCGGCTCCGCTGTTGTGAACGCACCGATTTTTTGAGTCACCGAAATCTCTCCTAGGGGCATACACTGGCCCGTGCCCGGTTTATCGTCCGACTTGGGATTATCTTTAGCGACCGCCGCTGCAATCGCCGTCCACTATTGTTATCGACTGTGACGCGCTTCACTTAAGGGCTATTGAAAAATAATTTCGACGACCTGTTCAGAGCGCGCAATCCCCTCGACAATCTTACCGGACGATAAGTTCTCCACCCTGACCCGTTGGTTGACCAGTCCGTCGTTGAGCGCCTTGCCGGAGGTGCGGACGCTCATCCCGCCGACATCCGCGACCAAGGTCACGGTCTGACCGCGTTGCACCGCCTTGGCGGCCAATAATTGCTGGTTGGTCAGGAATGCTCCGCCCGAGATCGGCCGGCTGGCAGTCAAGCCGACCGCGATTGCCGGGTCATCCAGGTAGCCCACCGGCAGCTCCGAGATATCGTGCTGCTCGACTCGCATGTCCTTGGCGGTCAGCACGCTGCCGGCGACGATGGCATGCGCAGCCACGGCCACCGACGAGGTGCCGATGACCCGGATCTGTACGTAGAGGTGCCAGGGCTTGGGATCCGGGCAGCGCAGCTCGACCGTCGCCCGATCCTGCATGTGATGCGGCGAGGCGAGTACGGTCTTCACCGGTTGGTGGCAGCGCTCGAGCTGCAAATTCGGTTCGATGGGGCCGATCGCGAAGCGTTGCCGCTCGGTGAGGGGCGGAAACGCCCGTTCGGCCTCCGATCTTGCGAGCGACTCCAATTCGGAGACGCTCTGCAGATCGGAATTCGGCTCGGCCGCCGCGGCAGCCCGTGCGAGGGCCGTCGACCCGCCGGCGGCAAGCAGCAGTGCCAGCAGGCCGCAGAGCCGGCGACGGTATTTTGGCGCTCTTTTCATCATTGTGAATAACTAGCAAGCCGCGTGCCATGCCGGCCGCCGCGCAACGGCCGCCGTTTCGGCCGCAGGCGGCAAATCCTTGCCGCGCGAGCGCGCTGCGCCGCTGCAAATGGCCGATTGCGGCGCTTAAACGCCTTGGCACAGCTCTTGCTACATCTGCGAGCGAGGAGATCAATCCGCATGTTCGACAACATTTTCGGCATTCATGAGCAGGCACTCTTGTTGCATGGGCAGCGCCTCGGTGTATTGGCGACGAATTTAGCCAACGCCGATACCCCGAACTACAAGGCACGGGATATCGATTTCGGCGAAGTACTGGCGCACACCGGCGATGCGTCGATCCCGCTCAAGGTGACGCAGGCGGCGCACATCACGCCAGCGGACGGGGAATTGGCGGCCGGGGACCTCAAGTACCGCAATCCCTACCAGGCATCGCTCGACGGCAACACGGTGGAAATGCCGGTGGAACAGGCAGCTTTCTCGGAGAACAACGTGCGCTACCAGGCCAGCCTCAATTTCATCAATCTGAAAATTGCGGAGCTGCAGCTGGCCATTGCCGGCCAGTAGCGCCTCCCAAAGGATCACCGATGTCTCTATTCAATGTATTCAACATCTCCGGCACCGCCCTCAACGCCGAAACCATCCGGCTCAATACCACGGCGAGCAACCTGGCGAACGCCGAGAGCGTGAACGGCGATGTGACCAAAATCTATCGCGCGCGCCATCCGGTGTTCCAATCGATGATGGACACGTCGGCGCCCTTCGGCGACCAGGATGCTTCGGTCGGCGTTCGTGTGCTCGGCGTGGTGGAGAGCAAGGCGGCACCGCTGATGCGCTACCAGCCGGAGAATCCGCTGGCGAACAAAGACGGCTACGTCTTCACCTCGAACGTCAATTCGATCGAAGAAATGACCAACATGATCTCGGCCAACCGCTCCTTCGCCACCAACATCGAAGCGATCAACACGGCACGCGATTTGCTCCTCAAAACCATCTCGATGGGGCACTAGGATCCCTTAGGAACGCATTATGCTTTTGAGCTCAATACACACTTCCGCCCCCGCCAACACGGGGACGGGCACCGGCACGACCGGCACCGGCGCGACCGGCACCGGCGCGACCGGTACCACCGGCACGGGCGGCACCGCCGCAGCGGGCTCGGTCACCCAAGCCGTTACGTTGGGGGGCGCCGATTTCCTGACGCTGATGTTGGCGCAGTTGAAAAACCAGGATCCAACCGCACCGGTGGACAGCAATACCTTCCTCACGCAGTTGGCTCAATTGAGCGAAGTGCAGGGAATTACTCAGCTCAACACCTCGTTCGGCACCCTGTCGACCTCGATTTCCGCGAACCAGGCATTGCAGGCCTCCTCGCTCCTCGGACATGACGCAACGGTGACGAGCTCGACGGCGCAGCTCGCCGCCAACGGCACTTTGAGCGGAGCGGTCAGTGTGCCGCAGAACACCTCGGCGGTCGTGCTCAGCATTGCGGATGCCAGCGGCACGGTGGTGCGCTCCATCGGCCTCGGCGCGCAATCGACCGGACTTGCGAGTTTCACCTGGGACGGCAAGGAGACGAGCGGCGCGCAGGCGCCCGCCGGCACCTACACCTTGAGCGCGCAATATGCGGGCCAGACCAGCACCAGTACCGCGGCCACCACCTTGGTGAGCGGTACGGTCGAGAGCGTCAGCATGGGCGCGGGATCGACGGGCCTGACGCTCAACATTTCCGGCGTCGGCAGCGTGCCGTTCAGCAGCCTGCAGCAGATCAACAACTAGTTCTTTCAGGAGTTCAAGCTATGTCAGCCTTCAGTATTGCCCTCTCGGGACTCACCGCGGCGAGCACGGATCTCGATGTGGTGTCCAACAACATCGCCAACACCGATACGGTGGGCTTCAAGAGCTCGACCACCGAGTTCGGCGATGTGTACGCGGCGGGCGCGGTCAATCTCAATTCGTCATCGGTGGGCGAGGGCGTGCGCGTGACTGCCACCGCGCAGCAATTCACGCAGGGTGATATCACGACGACGAACGCGCCTCTGGATCTTGCCATCAGCGGCGACGGCTTCTATACGCTCAAGGATGCGAGCGGCATCGAATACTCCCGCAACGGCGAATTCTCCACAGACCAACACGGCAACGTGGTCAATGCCACCGGACAGTTTCTGCAGGTGTTCCCGCCCACGGCGAACGGCACTTTCAACACCGGAACGACGACGGACCTCAATCTGCAGACCGCGCAGAGCGCGCCGAATGCGACCACGACCGGTACGGTCATCCTGAACCTGCCGGCGAACTCCACTCCCATTCCCGCCGCCGTCGCGTTCAATCCGGCCGACCCGACGACGTACACCGACTCGACCTCGACCACCGTATACGACTCGCTTGGCAATGCCAGCCCGGCGACATTCTACTTTACGCAAACGACCACTCCGAACACGTGGACGGTCAACATGACGGTCAACGGCACCGTGGTCGGCACGCCGCAAACCTTGACGTTCTCGCAATCAGGTGCGGTCACGCCCGCGGGCGGCGGCACCTTGGCGTTCGACGGCTACACCCCAACCGACGGGGCGGCAATCCTGAACACCTCGTTCAACTTCGCTCAGTCCACTCAGTACGGCGGCAGCTTCGGTGTCAGTTCGATCATTCAGGATGGCTATGCAACCGGCCAATTGAGTACGGTCTCGATCGATCCGACCGGAATCGTGTCCGCCGTGTACACCAACGGCCGCTCGACGCAGCTCGGGCAGCTGGCAATGGCCAATTTCCCGAATCCGCAGGGACTCAAGCAGCTCGGCAATACCAACTGGGCGCAGACTTTCTCGTCGGGTACGGTGGTACAGGGCACGGCGGGATCCGCCGGCTTCGGCAGCATTCAATCCGGCGCCTTGGAGAGCTCGAACGTCGATCTGACCACCGAACTCGTGAACATGATCACCGCGCAGCGGGCATTCCAGGCCAATGCGCAGTCGATCACCACGGCTAATCAGCTCTCCCAAACCGTCATCAACATCACGCATTAACCGCCATGGATAGAGGACTTTATGTGGCGATGACCGGCGCGAAGCAAATCATGCAGGCGCAGGCTGTCAACAACCACAACATTGCCAACTTGAGCACCATCGGCTTTCGAGCGGATTCGGTGGCCTTCGACAGCGAACCGATTTACGGACCGGGCTATGCGACCCGAGTCAACGCGGTTGCCGGCGATGCCGGCACGGATTTTTCGAGCGGCGTCATGGAAAGCACCGGCCGCAACCTCGATGTGGCGGTGAACGGCAAGGGATTCATCGCGGTGCGCGGCACCGACGGGAAGGAGGCCTACAC
>CAYRAC010000302.1:0-5459 GCA_964422045.1 uncultured Steroidobacteraceae bacterium | reverse complement strand
GGTTCTATGCGCGCGGCGCGAGCGACGACAAGGCGATGGCGGCGGTGTTCACCGATACGCTGATCCGCTACCAACAAGAGGGCTTCAAGCCGCGCCGCGACATCAAGTTGGCGCTCACCTGCGGCGAGGAAACCCCGGAGATTTTCAACAGCGTGCGCTGGCTGACCGAGACCCAGCCGGCCGTGTTGAACGCATTGTTCGCGCTCAATGAAGGCGCGGGCGGGGAGCTCGATCGCGACGAGAAGCCGGTCGCATTGCAGATTCAGGCCGGTGAGAAGGTCTATCAGGACTTCGCTCTCGAAGCCTCCGATGTCGGCGGGCACAGCTCGCGCCCGACCAAGAACAATCCGATCGTGCGCCTGAGCGCCGGCTTGGTAAGACTCGGCGCGCACAACTTCCCGATTGCCTTGAATCAGGCGACACGCGCCTACTTCGAGGCGGAGGCCAAGTTGGTATCGCCGGCAAGCGCCGCCGACATGCGCGCGGTGCTGAACAATCCGCGCGATGAAGCGGCGGCCGAGCGGCTGTGGGCGGTGAATCCCGGCTGGAATGGTTCGCTGCGCACGACCTGTGTGGTGACGGAAATCACCGGCGGTCACGCGCCCAACGCGCTTCCGCAGCATGTGCGTGCCAACGTGAACTGCCGAATCCTTCCGGGGGTCCCGATCAGCGAGGTGCAAGAAGAAATCACTCAAGCGCTGAGCGATGTCAAAATCAGCGTCGCGACGAGCGGCGAGGCCGGGATGCAAGCGCCGCCTCCACCCCTGTCCGATCGCATAATGCAGCCGGTGCGCAAAGTCGGCTCGGCAATTTGGCCGGGGGTTGCCGTCGTACCCACGATGTCGACCGGCGCGACGGACGGCCGCTTCCTCAACGCCGCGGGCGTGCCCACCTATGGACTCTCGGGGATGTTTCACGACGCCGAGGGAAGTCATGCGCACGGACTCAATGAGCGCATTCGAGTGAAGTCATTGCTCGATGGCCGGCGCTTTCTGTACGAAGTGGTGAAGCTCTATGCGAACGGCGCATGACCCTCAACGCGATTGGCGTGGCGTGTGACTGCGGCTGAAATCGCGGCTCGGCTCGATCGGCTGCCGCCGTCGCGCACGATTTGGAGCATCGTGCTCCTGATCTCCGCGGGTTGTGTGTTCGAGTTCTACGATTTGTTTTTTACGGCCTATGTGGGTCCCGGTATGATCGATAGCGGCTTGTTCAGCGCGCAATCGCTCGGGATTTTCGCCTCGCTCAAGATCATCCGCGTCGCAGGCTTCGGTACTTTTGTGTTTTGCACCTTTGCGGGCCTGTGGTTCGGCGTGGTGGTCTTCGGCCAGGCGGCGGACCGCTTCGGCCGTAAGGCGGTCTTCACTTGGTCGCTGATGTGGTACTCGATATGCACGGCCATCATGGCCTGCCAGCGAACCGGGCAGTGGCTCAATATCTGGCGCCTCATCGCCGGCGTCGGCTTCGGCGTGCAGCTCGTCACGGTCGACACTTACATCGCGGAGCTGGTGCCGCGCAGCCTGCGCGGCCGGGCGTTCTCCATCAATCAGTTCGTCTCGTTTTGCATCGTGCCGGTGGTTGCCTTGCTCGCGTGGCTCATCGTACCGCGCACTCCCTTCGGGCTGGATGGTTGGCGCTGGGTGGTTGGATTCGGTTCGATCGGCGCACTGCTCGTATGGGGGCTGCGGGCCGGCATCCCGGAAAGCCCGCGTTGGCTCGCGAGTGTCAACCGCGGCGCGGAAGCGGACCTCATCGTCAGCCGCATCGAAGCCAGGGTTGCCGCGGAGTACGGCCGCCCGTTGCCGCCCTGCGCGCCGGCCGCCGCAACCGCAAGCGGCACTGCAACGCTCGCCGACATATTCGCCGCCCGCTACCGCCGCCGCACGCTCATGCTGTGCATCTTCAACGCCGCACAGGCCATCGGCTTTTACGGATTCAACTCCTGGGTACCCACCTTGCTCATCGCGCGCGGTATCACCGTCACGCACGGGCTGCAATACGCGTTCATCATCGCCATCGCGCAGCCCTTCGGGCCGCTCATCGGCAGCTGTTTCGCCGACAAAGTCGAGCGCAAGCATCAAATCATCGGCGGACTCGCCGCCATGTCGATTTTGATGGCGGCATTTGCGCTCGCAAGTTCCGCCGTGGCGCTGATCCTCATTGGCATCGCCTTCACGCTGGCCGCGAATGTGATGTCTTACGCCTATCACGGCTACCAGGCAGAGCTCTTCCCCACTCGAATCCGTTCGCGAGCAGTCGGCTTTGTGTACTCGTGGAGCCGCATCGCGGCCGCCTTCTCCGGCCTGATCGTCGGTTCCTTGCTGGCGAGCGGCGGTGTCGGGGCGGTGGCCGTTTTCATCGGCGCCGCCCTGCTCGTGGGTATCGCGATGATCGGTATATTTGGACCCTCGACCAACGGCAAAGCGCTCGAAGAATTGACCAACTGACAGGCGGCAACCATGACCGGAACTGCGACCTACGATCCGATGAAACAACCGCGCTATACCGAAATCGCGACCTTCATGCGCGCGCCGCTGTCGCACAACCTGGCCGAGGTCGACATCGGCTTGATCGGTGTCCCGACGGATCTTGGAGTCACCAACCGCGCGGGTGCACGCCACGGACCTCGCGAAATACGCAACTCCTCGAGCCTCATGCGCACCTTCAATCTGGCGCTCGGTGTCAATCCCTATGAGCTTTGCCGGATCGCGGACCTAGGCGATGTGCGGCTCTCGCATCGCTTCGATCTCGAACGGCAGGTCGAGGAAATTGCGGCGTTCTACCGCGAGGTGCATGCCGCCGGGGTGCGGCCCGTGTCGGCGGGCGGCGATCACTCGATCACTTACCCCATATTCAAGGCGCTTGGCGCCGGCGCACCCGTTGGAATGGTCCATATCGATGCGCACTGCGACACGTGGGGCGAGTTCTACGGCTCGAAGTTTACCCACGGCGCTCCATTTCGGCTGGCCGTCGAAGACGGTCTGCTCGATCCGAAGCGCACCATTCAGATCGGCATCCGCGGCGGCCAAAACTTCATGGACGGCATCGAGTTTTCGAAGTCGCACGGCATGCGGGTGGTGTTCATGGAGGAGTTCACATCGCTCGGCGTCGAGCGCGTCATCGAAGAGGCGTGCCGTGTCGTCGGTAATGGACCCACCTACATCTCCTTCGACGTGGACGGGCTCGACCCCGTGTATGCGCCGGGTACGGGCACGCCGGAAGTCGGCGGCATCACCACCGTGGAGGCGCTGCGGCTGCTGCGCGGTCTGCGTGGACTCGATCTGATCGGCGGCGATGTCGTGGAAGTCGCCCCACCCTACGATCAGACCGGCAACACCGCCCTCGTCGGCGCGACGCTGATGTTCGAGATCATCTGTTTGATCGCGGATTGCCACTTCGGTGCCGGTAAACGCAAGGTCTGACGCCGCAGGTCATGGGGCCCAGCCGCGGCAGCCGTTGAGAAACAAAGCGACCACCTTGTCGGCCCACACTCCGAGCTCAGCTTCCGTCATCGGTGCGCCGAAGCCCATTGCGCGGCGCTGCGGCAGCGCGACCACCATGAAAATAAACTGCTCGGCCGCGAACGGGCGATTTTCGGCACTGATCTTGAGCTCACGCGACTCGCGCGCCAGCAACCCTGCAATCAGCGACGTCGCCTCGTGCGTGCTGCTGTCGCTGTGGACGGCGCGTGCCAGTTCGGGAAAACGCGTGGATTCCGCCATCACCAGACGATGCAGCGCCATCGCCTCGGGTGACAGCGCCGCACGCAAGATCATGCCGGCGAGGCGCCGCAGCACATCGCGCAGCGTCGCCCCCTCGATCAACGGCACGTTTGCAGGCGGCCGAATCTGCTCGATGATTTCGTGGACAACCGCGGCAAACAGCGCAGCCTTGTCCTCGAAGCGATGATAGAGAGTGCGCTTGGAGATTCCGGCGCGGGCAGCGACTGCCTCGATGGTCGTCGAGCCATACCCTGCGGCGAGGAATAACTCTCTCGCGGTCTGTAAAATTCGCTGCCTGAGATGCAAGGCCTCGGCGCGTGAAGGCCGTCCGCCGCGTCCAACTGCTTTAGCCGACTTCCTTCGCTCCATGGTCCCGCAATGATACGTGCCGGCGCATCACCGCGGCGCGTAGTAATTGCGCGGTGCGTAATAGGCGCGCGGCGCGTAATACGCACGCGGTGCGTAGTACGCGCGCGGTGCGTAGGGTGCATAAGCGCGCGGCGCCGGATAGTAGACGGGCGGCCGCGGATAATACGCAGCGGCCGGCGGCGCATAGTATGTCGGCGGCGCGCTATACCCCCCTGGCGGCGCGCCGTACGCGGGCGGCGGCGCGTAGCCACGGGCACCGGCGTCATAGCCCGCCGATGGGTAACCAACATCCGGTGTGGCGGCCGAAATTGCCGCGGATGCAACCACGAGAGGTAGCGTGGCCAGACCCACTACGGCGCCGAGCAACCCGTGGCCGAAACCCCATACGTGTGCATGGCCGAAGCCGTGCCCTCCCGCCAAGGCGGGCGCCACGGGCGCACAGGCGATCGCGGCAACAGCCACCCACCCACCCATCCATCGATTGAATCTGCGCATGGCAAGCCCCCGCAACGACTGAACCCACCCGATGCGCTCCACCCTACGCGCGTTTGTTTCGAAACGCAACGGTACCGTTTCGTTATGCTGCGCTACACCATTGCAGGATCGCCTGCGCGATTGATGCTGACTATCGCGCTGATAGAGAGCGACGATTTGACTTAGCGCAGCCCTGAGGTCTAACTTCAGATTCATTAATTCGGAAGGAGTCAACCGTGAATTTAAAAGGTAGCAAAACGGAAAAGAATCTGAAGGACGCATTTGCCGGCGAATCGCAGGCGAATCGACGTTATTTGTATTTCGCGGCCAAGGCCGACGTCGAGGGCTTCAATGATGTGTCCGCCGTGTTCCGTTCGACTGCGGAAGGCGAAACGGGCCATGCGCATGGACATTTGGAATACCTCGAGGCGGTTGGCGACCCGGCGACCGGATTGCCGATCGGTGCGACCTCGCTGAATCTCAAAGCGGCAATCGCCGGCGAAACGCACGAATACACGGACATGTATCCCGGTATGGCGAAGAGTGCGCGCGACGAAGGCTTCGGCGAAATCGCCGACTGGTTCGAGACCTTGGCCAAGGCAGAACGATCGCACGCCAATCGCTTTCAAAAGGCGTTGGACAACCTCTAGTCGGGCAGCACCGCGCTCGCGGCGGCAAAGCACTGCATTCGCGGGCTCCTCACGGAGCCCGCTTCCATTTTTGGTCGGGAGATAGCGTGTCCGACGGACAATCCAACTCAGGTCGCGAAGGAAATCTGGAAGCGCCCACCCGGCACGCCTTGGGATGGCAAGAACCGCAGTTCTACGACGCCGCGGCTCTGCAGAAGGAACTCGAGCGCGTATTCGATATCTGCCATGGGTGCCGTCGATGTTT
>CAYRAC010000301.1:2600-5461 GCA_964422045.1 uncultured Steroidobacteraceae bacterium | reverse complement strand
TGAAGACCACGGTCGGAATCATGCTGTATTCCAGGCGGCGATCGGCTTTGCCGCCGAATAGGCGATCGCTCAAGCGCCGCCCGGCGGCAATCGCGACCGGCGTCAACTGGGCGCGGCCCGTCACGTCGCCGATCGCATAGACGCCCGCCACATTGGTATTTTGAAAGGCGTCGGTGATGACGAAGTTGCCGTCGTCGACGGCGACGCCTGCGTTCTGCAGGTCGAGCGCTTGCACATTGGGTGCGCGGCCGACGGCCCAGAGCAGGCAATCGAAGCCCGCGAATTCAGTCCCGCCGTGCGCGACCAGGGTCTGCAAACCTGAATCCTCGCGAAGCGACGCCGGTATGACCCTCGGGTGGATCGTTATTCCCTGCGCTTGCATTTCGCGCATCAAGGATTTTCCGAGCATCGCATCGAAGCTGGTCAGAAGATGATCTTTGCGAATGAATAGTTCCACCTGGCTGCCGAGTTCATGGAACGCGCCCGCCAACTCGCAGGCAATGTAGCCGCTGCCGACCACCGCGACGCGCGCCGGCCGTTGCGGCAGCGAGAAAAAACCGTCCGAGGTCATGCCATGCTCGGCGCCCGGCAGCATCGGCACGATCGCCCTGCCGCCGGTCGCGATCACGATGTGCGGCGCAGTCAAGCGCATGCCGTTGACTTCGAGAGCCTGTTTGTCGAGGAAGCGTGCGGTGCCGCGCACGTAGGTCACGCCCTTGGTGGCAAGGTTGCGTTCGTAGATGCCGTTCAAGCGCAGCACATAGGCATCGCGCTTGGCTTTGAGCATCGGCCAATCGCTGCCGCCCGCGGTGACGCTGAAACCGTAGTCCTGCGCGTCGGCGAGACTCAAGGCCACGTTCGCTGCGTTCCACATGACCTTCTTCGGCACGCAGCCGACGTTGACGCAGGTCCCGCCGAGCCGGTGCGATTCGATCACCAGGGCCTTGGCGCCGAATTCCGCGGCGCGCTGTGCGCACGCCAGGCCGCCGCTGCCCCCGCCGATGCTGATGAGATCGAAGGCTTGGTCCGACACTGTGAACTCCATACCGAAGGGCAGCGAAACCGCAATGATATACTGCGCGGGTCCATAACTTGCGGATGAGGTGCTTGGTGATCGGTGTGGGCGTGACCCTGGCGTTGACGGCGGCACTGCTCGTCTATCTCGTCGGCATCTACAATGGACTCGTCGGTCTCAAGGAAAACGTCAAGACGGCATGGGCGAATATCGACGTGCTGCTGAAACAACGCCACGACGAATTGCCGAAGCTCGTCGAGACGTGCAAGCGCTACATGCAGTTCGAGCAGGAGACGCTCGAGAAAGTGATGCGCGCCCGGGCATCCGTCAGTCAAGCGAGCAGCTCCGGCAATATCGCCGCGGTGGGTGCTGCCGAGCAGCAGCTGCGCGCCGGCGTCGGCCGGCTGTTCGCGGTCGCCGAGAGCTACCCGCAGCTCAAGAGCGATCAAACATTCAAACAGCTGCAGGGACGGATCACGTCGCTGGAAGAGTCGATCGCCGATCGCCGCGAACTCTACAACGATCAGGTCAATCTGAATAACATTCGCGTGCAGGTGTTCCCGGATGTGATGATCGCGCACCTGGGCGGTTTTCTGCCGGCGCAGCTGTTGGAATTCAGCAGCGACGAGAAACGCGACGTGGATGTCGGTGCGCTGTTCGGCACCTGAATATCCGCCTCGGCCATGCGCGACGTCGGGCTCGACTACTGGTTCATCTTGATCAGCCTCGCGGCAGGCTCGGGATATTCGTTCTGGTACGCCTTCAGTTCCTGGCGCAAGAACCGCACCATCTGCGATCTGCCGGTCTCGCGCGTGCGCTCCGCGGCGCAAGGCTATGTCCAAATGGACGGCATCGGCATGATGCCGCCCGGCTCCGCCAACCAGTCGCCGCTGACGCGCACGCCCTGTACTTGGTGGAGCTATGAGGTCGAGAAACGCGATAGCGAGGGATGGTGCACGATCGACAGCGAGACCAGCGCCGCGCCGTTCCTTCTCGATGATGGCACGGGTCAGTGCCTCATCGATCCGCGCGGCGCAGAAGTGATCCCGCGCGCCACCCACGTTTGGTACGGAAGCGAAGCGTGGCCGCGTATGCGCCTGCCGGAAGGCCAGGGAATCTTTGGCCGCTTGATCGACCGTATCTTCAGCGGCAGGTACCGCTACACCGAACGGCGCCTGCAGCCGCGCGAACTGGTTTGCGCGGTCGGCGCGTATCGCAGCGTCGGCGGGCGCGAGGATGCGGATTTGGCCGCGGCTGAATTGCTGCGCGAGTGGAAGCGCGATCAAGCTGCGCTGCTGGCGCGCTTCGACAGCGACCGCGACGGCCGGTTGAGCGAGCGCGAGTGGAATCGGGCGCGCGACGCGGCGCAGCGCGAAGTGGCGGACAGCCGCGCCGCCGCACCGATCCCGCCTACCGTAAACATGTTGCTCGATCCCATGGACGGGCGCGCGTTCGTGCTCGCGGCGCGCGACGCGGCGGCACTCGCCCGGGGGTTGCGCGGGCGAGCGCTGCTCGGAATCACCGGCTTCGTCGGCGGCAGCGCCGCCGTCGCCTGGATGTTGAGTCTCCTCTGATAGAATCCCGACGATGAGCAACCCGCTGTTGGAATTGGATTCGTTGCCGGCTTTCGGCCGCATCGAGGCGCGCCACGCGCGCCCGGCGTTGCTCAAGGTCCTCGCCGAGAATCGAGCGCGTCTGTCGGAACTGACGGCACAGGCGCAGCCGACATTCGCTTCGCTGGTGATACCGGTCGAGGAGTTGAGCTACCGGCTGAGCCGGGTCTGGAGTCCCATCGGCCACTTGAACGCGGTCGCCAATTCCACCGCGATGCGCGAGGCATACAACG
>CAYRAC010000301.1:0-2590 GCA_964422045.1 uncultured Steroidobacteraceae bacterium | reverse complement strand
CGCCACCAGGAACAGCAGCACAAAGGCATGCAAGTGCGTGCCGCTGCTCACCGCATATTCATCGGAACTGGGCCAGAACGCCGAATTGCAGGCCGGCTATGCCTATGTGCTGCAGCACGAAGGCAAGGCACTCGATCCGCCGCAACGCAAGGTGGTGGAGAATGCACTGCGCGATTTTCGCCTCGCCGGCGTCGATCTTGGCCCCGAGCAGAAGACCCGCTATCGCGAAGTTGCGCAACGCCTGGCGCAACTGGCAACCAAATTCTCCGAGAACGTGCTCGACGCCGGCCGCGCCTACACCCGCAGCGTCACCGACGGGGCGCAGCTTGCGGGCTTGCCTGCCAATGCCGTCGATCGCGCTGCCGCCGATGCGCGCGAGGCGAACCAGTCGGGCTGGCTGTTCAAGCTCGACCAACCCACGTACATGACGCTGATGGCCAGCGCCGAGAGCGCGGATCTGCGCCGCGACATCTATGAGGCGTGGGTCACGCGCGCGTCCGAGGTGGGTCCGAGCGCCGGCCGTTTCGACAACAGCGCCATCATTGCCGAGATCCTGCCGCTGCGCCATGAACTCGCTCGCTTGGTGGGGTTCGAGAATTTTGCCGATTATGCGTTGGCGACGCGCATGGCGAAGAGCAGCAAACAGGTGCTCGGTTTCTTGGACGACTTGGCGCGCCGTTGCCTGCCGGCCGCGCGCCAGGAGTTCGCGGATCTCGAGGAATTTGCCGGCCGCAAGCTCAATGCCTGGGATATCGCGTTTTACAGCGAGCGCCTGCAGGAACGCCGCTTCAAGGTATCGCAAGAGGCGCTGCGCCCGTATTTCCCGCTCCCCAAGGTGCTCGAGGGATTATTCTCCCTGCTGCGGCGCCTGTACGGCATCAGCGTGCGCGAGCGGCCCGGCGTCGGCGTGTGGCACTCGAGCGTGCGCTACTACGATCTTCTCGATCGGGACGGCAAGATCGTCGCCGGATTCTTCCTCGATCCGTATTCGCGCAGCGAGAAACGCAGCGGCGCCTGGATGGACGAATGCGTCATCGCCAAATCGTTGCCGGACGGAACTGCGCTGCCGGTGGCGCAGCTGGTGTGCAACTTCACCGCGCCGGTCGGCAACGCGCCTTCACTGCTGACGCACGACGAGGTGACGACGCTGTTTCACGAATTCGGGCACGGCCTGCATCACATGCTGACGCGCGTGGCGTACCCCAGCATCGCGGGGATCAATGGCGTGGCGTGGGACGCCGTCGAGCTGCCGAGCCAATTCATGGAGAATTTCGTATGGCGCGCCGAAGTTTTGCCGCTGATTTCTGCGCATGTGGACAGCGGCGAAACACTCCCCGTCGAGATGTTGCAGCGCCTGTTGGGCACCCGGACCTTCAATGCGGCGCTCGACACCCTGCGGCAGATCGAACTCGCGGCGTTTGATTTTGAATTGCATGCGAACTTCGATCTTGAGCTCGGCCCGCGGGTCGCCGAGACGCTCGCCGGCGTGCGCAAGCGCGTCGCGGTGGTGCCGGCAGCGCCCTTCAATCGAATGCCCGCAAGCTTCGCGCACATATTCGCCGGCGGCTACGCGGCCGGCTACTACAGCTACAAATGGGCGGAGGTGCTTGCGGCCGACGCATTCGAGGCGTTCGCTGAAGCCGGGGTGTTCGACAGCGCAACCGCCGCGCGGTTTCGCGATTCCATTCTGGCCCGCGGCGGCAGTTTGGACGCCATGGACGCTTTCGTTCGGTTTCGCGGACGCGAACCGGATGTACGCCCGCTGCTCAAACAAACCGGCATCGCGGCGTGAAATGCCCGTTCGTATGCTTCGGTGTGCTGCTGACGGCCCGGCTTGCCGCGGCTCCCGCCTACGTCAGCGATGAATTGGTGCTCGGCGTCTATGCCGAGCAAAACAGCCAGGGCCAGCGACTCGCGACGCTGCATTCCGGGGCGAGCCTCGAGACCTTGAGCGTCAGCGGTGAATTCACCCAGGTTCGCTTGAACGACGGCACCACCGGGTGGGTCAAATCCACGTACCTCACCAGCCAAGAGCCGGCCAGCGCGCGCGTCAAACAGCTCGAGGAGGAGCTCGATCGGCGGCATGCCACGACGCCCGAACTCGCCGAGGCGGCCGCACGCAGCGAACTCGAGCAGCTCAAGCGCCAACTCGCCAGCCAGCAATCCGGACTCGAGGCGGCAAAGGCGGCGCAACCTCAAGCGGCAGCGCCGGCCAACCCGCCGGCGGCCAGCGGCGCGCCCGGCGTCGGCGCGCGGTTGAGCCATTTAGGGTGGGCAGTCGGCGCTGTGCTCGCGGCGCTCGCGGTCGGCTTTTGGCTGGGATACGCCACCTTGGCGAGGCGCGTTCGGCACAAGTTCGGCGGCCTCAAAGTCTATTGACTCGGCGGCGCGCATTTCACGTATTTGACATATGCGCCCAGATGCGGCGTCGAAGTCGCAAAGCACAAGCAAGCCCGTAGCGCAGAGCGCCTTAAGAGCCTAAACTCGCCGTAATGCATGACCTTCGCCGTAACGATTACGACGTCACCAATTCGGTGCAAGTCAGTTCCACAGCGGCGGTGACCGCCGCGGTGCGCGAACTATTCACCTC
>CAYRAC010000300.1:0-5462 GCA_964422045.1 uncultured Steroidobacteraceae bacterium | reverse complement strand
GGTCGTATTGATCAATACCCGAATCAATGGGTTCACGTCGGTACCGCTCTCCCTGACCGGAGATGCGAACGGCCGGGCCAAGGTGTCTTGGACCGCCACCAGCACGGACCCCGCGTTCAAGAGATGCGGTCACGCCGTGACTGCGGTCGGCAACGATGACGCGGTAAACGTACACGCGGATTCGACTTGTAGCGCGTAGCGCCCGCCGCCGCCGTCTTACGGGGTGCCGGTTGACCCCGCGGTTGGCGGTGACGGGGCCGGTGCATTCGGATCGTCCGCCTCCAGCGCGACGGTGGCGATCACGCCATCCGCTTTTTGCAGCACTTCGCGCGCGTAGTCCCAATGAATGGCGACCGTGGTGTCGCCGACCGCGGCCCGCAACAGCTCCGCAAATTGATCGATGTTGGGTTCGAAGCTTTGACCCTCCGCGTCGACCGGCGGGTGCGCTTCCAATAATAGCTCGCCGTCGACCCAGGCAACCTTGATCGGTTGATTGATCAGACGTACTTGAGTTCCTACGGGAATCAGCGGGAAGAGTGCCGCCACGTCGTCCGGATACATGCGAATGCAGCCATGCGTGACGGCCAATCCCACGGCGATCGGGTTATTGGTACCGTGGATCAAATAGGTGCCGTTTCCCGCGGCCAGGCGCATGGCGAAAAGTCCCAATGGGTTGTCCGGGCCCGAGGGCACGCTCGCGGGCAGCGGATCGCCCGCCTCCGCATGCTCTTTGCGCACGGATTCCGGTGGATACCAGACGGGGTTTTTTTGTTTGGCAATCACGTGTGTGACGCCGAGCGGCGTGCGCCAGTCCATCTTGCCGATGCTGACCGGATAAGTGATGACCTCGATGGGACCGCCGCGCTTCGGCTTGGGAAAGTAATACAGCCGGTGCTCGGGAAGGTTGACGACGATCCCTTCACGCGGTCCCGGCGGCAGAATGTGACGGCCGGGAACCACCAATGTTTTGCCGGCACCCGGCAGCCACGGATCGATCCCCGGATTGACCCGGATCAATTCCTCCGAACCCAAACTGAATTTCGCGGCGAGATCGTACAGCGTGTCTTCGTAGACCGTGACGACGCTCTGATCCTCACCGACCACTGTCGCGTCGCGGTTCGGCAGCGTGTATACCGTAGCGTGCGCGCAATCCATGGCTGCGCCCATCAGCAACCCGAACAGCGCCATGACGCACGCGGACCTGCGACTCAAATTCGGCCGGCCTTCATTGCAATTCACGCCTCTAGCGTAGCACGCGCGCTCGGAAACGAAAAAGCCGCGCCCCGGCAAGGCCCGCGAGGCCGAGCAGCGCCGCAAGATCGAGACCGCCGCCGCCGCCGTGACCGACCAAGGTAGCCGACGAGGAAGCTGGGGTGACCGTCAAAGTGACAGACATCGGCGCGGACGTACCCGCAGCGTTGGTGCATGTCAACGTATAGGTATCCGTTCCCGTCAGCGTGGGTGTCAGGGTCTGGGTGCCGCTGGTCGCGAGTGCGCCGTTCCAGGCACCCGATGCCGTGCAGCTGCTCGCGTTGGCCGATGACCAAGTAATCGTGGTCGAGCCGCCGAGGACGATCGACGACGACGCCAGGGACAGTGTTGGCGCAACCGGTGGCGCGGTCACGGCCAAGCTCGCGGTGCTGGCGGGCGAGGTGCCCTCGGCGTTCGCGCAGGTGAGCGAGTAGGTCTCTGTTCCCGCGCTCGTGGGCGTCACGCGCCGGGAGCCGCTGGCCGGCAGCGTTCCGCTCCAACTGCCCGTGGCGGTGCAGCCGGCTGCATTTGCATCGGACCATGTCAGCAGCGTCGATGTGCCCAGTACCAGCGCATTCGAACCGATCGTCAGCGTGGGTGCCGCGGGCACCGTATCAGTCAATGACACCGAACTCGATGCGCTGACGCCGGACGCATTGGTACAAGTGAGCGTGTATGTCGTGGTTCCCGCCGAGGCAATCGTGACGGTTTGCTGGCCGCTGGGCGACTGAGTCCCGGTGAAATCTTGAGCGCCCGATGCCGCGCAACTGGTCGCGGCTATCGTCGACCAGCTCAGCGTCGTCGAGCCGCCGACGGCAACCGCCGTCGCGCCCAGCGACAGGGTCGGCACCACCAGCGCCGTATCGGCCTGGATGAATCCGTAGCCCGACTGCGGATTCGGCGCTGTGCTCGCCATCGGCAGCGCGCTATTACGCAATGCCTGGAAAATTTCGGACGGTGTGGCGGCGGGTTTCGCCTGCAACATCAAGGCCGCGATGCCCGCGGCATGCGGCGTCGCCGCCGAGGTGCCGAGGAAATTGGGATAACTTCCATTGTTGACGCAGCCCGCGGGCGTCGAGACGGTTTGGTCGCTGTTCAATTTGAAGCCGAGAAACGTGTCATTCCCGCCGTCGGGAGCCACGAAGTCGGGTTTTTGCCGGAACATCGGCGTCGCGAGACGCGTGCCGGTGCTGTCGAATAAAATGGGATCGCCGCCTTGCGACGAGAAATACTCGAGCGCCGCGGGAGTCGTTCCGCAAGCCGGCGTCTGAACGTAGAGAGCGGCGCCCACTGCCGCCGCGCCGGCCGCGCCGGGATGCCCTTGAATGGTTGCGCCCTGGGTTACGAACGCATTGATCGTGCTGCCCGCGCCATCGTCTTCGACCGCAACCTTGATGCGGCCGGGCCCAACCGTGCCATCCGCCAGCCCGACGACGATGTTCAATGTCTCGGCCGCGGTGTTGGTGGTATTGGTCGCTGGATTGCCCACGATCATGACCTGATATGAATCAGAACCCAGCGCATTCGGGCCGGAGCAGGTTGCCGTGTCGCCGGCATTGTCGATGATGACATCGGAGCCGCTCGCCCCGGTAAGGCAAACATCGATCCGGCTGGTGGCGCCGCCGCTATTGGGTGCGCCGGTCACGTAGGGTTGATCCCACTCGACCACGATGGCGACGAATTCCCCGGGGATCAGGGATGCGATGGTGACCGGCAACGCGGTCGTAGTGGTGGCGCCGGAGGCATCGAAATTCAAGAGATGTTCGCCGGAATTCTCTGCCGCCGTCGACACGGTGGCAAAACTCGGCACGGTGTTGTCATAGGCCAACGCCAGATTCGTGCCGCTGGAATTTCCTTCGTTGCCCGCGGCGGAAAAATACGCCACACCCTGCGCCGCGACCGCATTGATCGCCTGCGCGACGATGCCGTCCTGAAAGAACGGCTCATCAAAATAACCAATATCGTCCGCGATGACTTTGGCGCCCGCGCCGCCCGAGGCGAGCGAGGCTGCGAGTTTGCCGACGCCATTGGCGAAGTCGGCCTCGCTGTTGTAGCCGGTATAGAACGCCAACGCCGCGCCGGGCGCCACGTCATGCACGATCTGCATCATCGCGCGCCCTTCGTCGGACAGTGGCAGCTGTTCGGGTGCGCCGTAGTTCATGCACCCGCCGTTTCCTTGTTCGGCTTCCTCCAGCACGCTTACGGTCGCAGGTAGATCGCCCGTCGATATGTCGTTTGCGGCGGTGGCCGTGAATCCATTGTTGGCATAGCCCGATGTTCCCGACGCCGGCACGTTATTCGCCGCGTACACCGCGTAGCAGTCGTAGCTGTCGGAGATGATCCCAACCGTGACGCCGGCGCCGCTGAGGGAATTCAACGAGCGCGCCACATCGCTGTGTTGCGCGAAATCGCCTTGCGAGGTCACCGCACCGGTGCGCGTATGCGGCAGCGCTGCGCGAATGGCATGGACCTCCGCTCGCGCGGTTGCGGCATCGAGCTGCGTTACGGGAAGCCAACCACCGACGTCGTTCGAATACAGCGAGGCGTGCTGCAAGCCCAAGGCGACCAGCGCCGCTTTCAATTGCTGCGGGTCGCCGCGCGTCACCGCATCGATCAGCACCAGCGGCGTCTCGCCGCGCGCGCTCTGCTGAAACCTCACTCCCGGCGCCAGAGACCTGAGATCTTCGAGAGCGTGATCGGGACGCGCGAGCGCAGCGTGCCGGGCGAGATCCGCCAATGGGCCGTCGTATTTGGAACCCGCCGCGCTCTGCCGCTGCTGTGGGCTGCGGCTGCCGAATACATGCAGCTTCGCGCTCCCCGGCGCGACGGCGGCGTGCAAATGCGCATGGTGCAGCGTTGCGACGGCCGCGTACGCAGCCACGCTGGCCAACACCGCAAATGTGCCGAGAGCCTTAAAGCGCGATTCCATCCTTGGTCTCCCTTGAACGAGTGCCTGGTTGTGAGATTAGCCGGCTCCGAATAAGTTTCGTGTCGCAATCAACGTTGTCGCGCGTGCGTTGCGCGGCAGACCCGCAGTTAACGAGGAAACCTGCAAGCGAATCGAGGAAATCGTTCACAGATTGAACTATCGGCGCTAGTCCTCGATCCGCTCGTGCACCGCCGCCGCGCCGCGCTGCCAATAGCCCGCGGCTTTGACCCACGCGCGCTTGGCGCCGAGTTCGTCGATCAGCGCGCGCCGCAGCGCGCGCGCGACATTCGATTCAGTTGCGGCCCAGGCAAAATAGTCGCCGGGCGGAAACTTGGCAGCACGCAGAGCCGCCAGTAAGCCCTCGCTCGAGCCGGCCGGCGCGGCATGCCGATGCACCCATTGAACGCTCAATTCTGCGTGGCTCGCAAACGTTTGCTGTTCGGCCTCGTCCTCGACCTCCGCGATCACGAGTGCACGCGACCCCGCGGGCAGTTCTTCCAGGCGCCGCCCGATGGCAGGCAAGCCGGTCTCGTCGCCGATCAGCAGATGCCAGTCGAACTCCATGGGAATCAGCGCGGATCCGCGCGGGCCGCCGATATCCAGCGTATCGCCGATGCGCGCGCGCAGCGCCCAGTCGGTTGCGGGTCCCGCATCATGTATCGCGAAATCGATGTGCAATTTTCCGGCCACACTATCATAGCGCGGCGTGTAGTCGCGCATCGGCGGCCGCTCGGACGGAGCGGCTTGCGGCGTCGGCAAGAATAATTTGATGTGATCGTCGAACCCCAGGCTCGTAAAGCCTTCCAGTTCCGGACCCGCCAAGGTGATGCGCAGCATTTTGGGGGTGATGGTCGTGATTTTATCGACCGCCAGCTGCCGTCGTTTGGCTTCATGCCGCACACGGCGGATTTCCCGAAGAGGACTATTCATGCAAATTCCGAATTGGCCTGTATCATCGAACTTCGTCTTTCCCATTGTACGGCGGTATTGGCATGACGGCACCAGGCAATACCGCTCGAGCGGCGGCGGTCGGCATCATCAGTCTCTGGTTCGGTTTAAGCAGCGCCGCCGCGGCGGAGCGCGCCAAAGTCTTGAACATCTACGCGTGGGCCGAGTACTTTCCGCCGGCGCTGATCGCCAAGTTCCAAACCGAGACCGGGATTCACGTCAATTACGCGGTGCTCGATTCCCCCGAAACGGCGGAGACCATCCTGTCGGTCGGCCACTCGAACTACGACCTCGTGACGATGAATGCCTCGCCGGAATTGGCGCGCGAAATCCC
>CAYRAC010000299.1:0-5464 GCA_964422045.1 uncultured Steroidobacteraceae bacterium | reverse complement strand
TCCTCGCCCTTGCGGGCATGCGCCTTCAGCACGCCGAAAATGATGTCTTGCTTGCGCGAGCGGCCCATGTTCTCGAGACCCATGGTCTCGGCCAGCTTCACGAGATCGCTGATCGGCCGCTTCTTGAGCTCGGTCAGATTCATCGAGCTGCGGCTGCGCGCGAGGTCGGTTGGCGCAATGATCTCTAGATCGTCGCCGCCTTCCGGCAAATCGCCATAGTCTTCCTGCGGGGGGCGGCCGCCATTGGTGTTGCCGTTACGGTTGTCGTTGCGGGGTCCGCGATTGGAGCGGTTCGAACGGCCGCCGCCGCCCTGGCCGCCGCCTTGCTGGCCGCCCTGGCCGCCGCCGCGCGATTGGTTTCCTAGATAGCCTCTCACAGGTTGCTGTCCAGAAACGCGGCGAGCTGTGATTTGGTGACTGCTCCCACTTTCTGGGCCTCCACGGTGCCGTTCTTGAAAAGAATCAATGTTGGGATGCCGCGGATATTGAACTTGGGCGGCGTCGCCGGATTGTCGTCGATATTGAGCTTCGCAATGCGGATCTTGTCTTTGTATTGATCGGCAATCTCATCGAGGATGGGTGCGATCATCTTGCAGGGTCCGCACCATTCCGCCCAAAAATCGAGCAATACAGGCTTATCGGACTTGAGAACGTCCTTGTCGAACGTGGCGTCGCTGGTGTGGACGATACTGGGGTTGCTCACTGAAGGGTTAACTCCTTTTGGAGATTCATTGTGTTGGGAGCGAGGGTTGTTTATGGGAAAAATGCAGCCAGAACTTCACGCGAAGTGACGATGCGCGGCCGTTCGGGCACAATACAGCGGGTTTAGCGGTCTTGATTACCTTAAAAGGGTACCGATGATACGGTTGATGGGAGCGGATACACCGGCTCCGGATTGGCTGTATTGTTAACCGGTCCCCATCATTTTGCAAGTTTCTGCAATCCTCAAAGAGAAAATGTCAGACGCCCATCTCAGTCAGCTCACGTTCGACTCCCTCAACATCGCCGAATCCTTGAAAAGGGGCATTGCCGAACTCGGCTATAGCCGTTGCACCCCGATCCAGGCACAAACGTTGCCGATTGCGCTGGCCGGGCGCGACGTCGCGGGTCAAGCGCAAACCGGAACCGGCAAGACGGCCGCGTTCCTGATAGCGCTGTTCAACCGGCTGCTGACCGATCCCACGCCGCCCGGCACGGCGCGCCCGAGCGCGCCGCGCGCCATCGTCATCGCGCCGACCCGGGAGCTCGCGGTGCAGATCCACTCCGACGCGCTAGGCATAGGCAAGTACTCGGGACTCAGGATGGCCATCGTATTCGGCGGCGTCGACTACGAGAAGCAGCGGCGCATCCTCGAAGAGGGCGTCGATGTTTTGATCGGCACGCCCGGGCGCATCATCGATTATTTCAAACAGCATGTCTTCGATTTGCGCCACATCCAAGTAGCGGTCATGGATGAGGCCGATCGTATGTTCGATCTCGGATTTATCAAGGATATCCGCTTCATTTTACGCCGCCTGCCGCATCCGACGCTGCGCCTGACCATGATGTTTTCGGCGACCTTGTCGCACCGCGTAATGGAGCTCGCCTACGAGCACATGAACAATCCGGAGCTGATCCGCATCGAGCCGGACAAGATGACGGTCGATCGGGTGACGCAGGTGCTTTATTTCCCGTCCACCGAAGAGAAAATTCCGTTGTTGATGGGACTTCTCAGGCGCATCGACGCGCGCCGCACCATGGTGTTCGTCAACACCAAGCGCGTGGCCGAAGTGCTCGAGCGCACGTTGACTGCGAATGGTTTCGTCGCCCAAGCCCTGTCGGGCGATGTACCCCAAACCAAGCGTCTCAAGATGATGCGCGACTTTCACAACGGCGAGATCGCCGTGCTGGTCGCCACCGATGTCGCCTCGCGCGGACTGCATATTCCCGATGTCAGCCACGTGTTCAATTTCGATCTGCCGAACGATGCGGAAGACTATGTGCATCGTATCGGCCGCACCGCTCGTGCCGGCGCCGAGGGCGACGCCATCAGCTTCGGGTGCGAGGAATACGCCATCTCGCTGCCGGACATCGAGCGCTACATCGGCCATCAGATTCCGCGCGCTTCCATCGATCCCGTCGATCTGGCCGTCGTCAAGGCGCCGCCGCCGGCCGAGTGGCGCGAACGCGCGCCGCGGCAAGGCCAATCGCGAGGCGGTGGCGGCGGGCGTTCCGGGGGCAGGCACGGCGGTCCGGGTCAACGTTCCGGGGGCAGGCCGGGCAGTTCGGGGCAACGTTCCGGCGGCGCCCCGAGCGGGGGCGCGCCGCGCCGTAGCGCGGCGCCGCACCCGGCACCGCGGCCCGATGCCGGCGGCGCCGCACCCGGCGACGCGCCGGCTCAAGGCCAGCAACCAGGAGAACCCTCCCGGCGCCGGCGGCGGCGCGGCCGCGGTAGTGGTCCGGCACCCGGCCCCGCTACATAAGGTCGGACAGCCGATCAATTCCGATGAAATCGCCCGTCGACTGCGCGCCCCGGCCGGAGTCGGGATGGCGGACTGCTCGCAACCAGCCGATACCGTAATCGCGCGCCGCGTTGAGCACACTCAGCGAGTCGTCGATGAACAAGGTTCGCCGGCATTCGAATCGCACCTCGGCCTCGAGCAGCGGCCAAAATGCCGCGTTCTCTTTTGGATATGCGAACGGGTGCGAGGAATGACATGCGTCAAAATACTGCGTGAGCGCCACTTGCTCGTTCTTGATGGCCAATGTCACGGGATGCGAATTGGTCACGAGCACCCGCCGCTTGCCGCTGGCCTTGAGCTTCAACAGGAACTCGAGCGCGCCGGGCAAGAAGCCGATGCGTGCCAGCGCTTCGCGCTTGATGCTGCCGATATCCAATCCCAGTTCCCGGCTCCAATACTCGATGCAATACCACTGCAGCGTTCCTGCGACCGCTCGAAAGCGCGGCGCCAGCTGCGCCTGCGCGTCAGCAAGCGGCATTCCGTGGGCGGCGGCGTAGCGGCTGGGAACGAGGTCCAGCCAAAACCAGTTGTCGAAGCGTAAATCGAGCAATGTGCCGTCCATGTCGAGCAGCACCGTGTCGATGGCGGACCAGTCCACTGCGGGCAAAGCGTGCATCTCGGTATGATAGCAACCCATGCGAGATCTCCTCGGGTTAGCTCACGGGCTCATGCCCATCGTCGCCCGCGCCGGCGCCGCCATCATGCGCATTTACGATGCCGGCTTCACGGTGCAGCACAAAGAAGACAATTCCCCGCTCACGTTGGCGGATTTGGAATCGCAGCGGGTCATCATCGAGGGGCTCAGCGCGCTCACCCCGGGGATTCCGATTCTCTCCGAAGAATCGGCGCAGGCACCTTGGAGCGAGCGCCAGTCGTGGCGCGAGCTATGGGTGGTCGATCCGCTCGACGGCACGCGCGAGTTCGTCAAGCGCAACGGCGAGTTCACCATCAACATCGCGCTGGTGCTGCAGCATGAACCGGTCTTGGGGGTCGTCGCTGCGCCGGCCTTGAAACTGCTGTATTGGGGCGCACGGGGGATAGGCGCGTTCAGCGGCGCGCCGGACGGCCCGCACGTCCCGATCCACATATCCTCGCCGAAGACTCCGTTGCGCGTGGTTGGCAGCCGTTCGCATGCAAGCGCGCAAACCCAGGTCTATCTGGCGCGGCTCGGGCCGCATGCGACGCGCGGGATCGGCAGCTCCCTAAAATTCTGCTTGGTGGCCTGCGGCGAGGCGGATCTGTATCCGCGCTTCGGACCGACCTCGGAGTGGGACACTGCGGCGGGCCAGGCTCTGCTCGAAGCCGCCGGCGGCCAGGTCACGCGGCTCGATGGTCACCGCCTGCGCTACAACTGCCGCGAAAGCCTGCTCAACGGCGACTTCTTGGCCTTTGGCCATGCGAGCGTGTTGGCACAAGGCTCCTAGGCGTGTCCGGCGGGCTCGCACAACTCCAGAGTCGCGTCCAGCAGTGTCGGGATGTCGAAAACCACCCCCTGCTCCGCCACGGTCAATTTCGCGACACCGGCCGCGGCAATGAGCGCCGCCGGCACGTGAATTTGGTCGCGCTGCGGGTGCGAGGTCCAGGTCCCGACCCGCGCGTCGCCGAAGGCACGATTGAGCGCACTCCAGCGCAGCTGCGCGGCGCGCGCCAGGGGGGTATCGCCGCCCCATTGGCGCTGCGCCAAGGCCATGGTCGTTTCGGGGGCGGTGGCGCCGTGCGGCGCTGCGGTCATTAGCTCCTGCACGAACTTCACCATCTCATGGGGATCGACGCGCACGGTCAGATTCGGCTGCGGGTTGGTGTTCATAGGCTCTACATGGGGCGCGTACGGCGGAAAACCAGGGGCCGCTTCCTGCGCCGCGGTGCGGTAAGCTTCAGGCCATGAGCGAGGACCTTGTGCTGCTGGTTTTGGGCGCCGGCGCCTTGGCGGGAGGCTATCGTCTCTGGCAAACCTCGATGGATGCTCGCGAAGCCGCGAACCGCATCGCCAAGGAGACCTGTTCGCGCGCAGTGGTGCAGTTCCTGGACGGAACCGTGGCGTTTGCGGGCTTTCGCTGGGCGCGCGACGACGCAGGCAGGCGGCGGCTCAAGCGCACGTACACGTTCGACTACACCAGCGACGGCTTCGAGCGCGCACAGGGCTTCATCGTGCTCGCGGGGTTGCGGCTCGAGGCAGTGGGCCTTGCGGGCAACCCGTGAACATCGACTTGCATACGCATTCCAACTGCTCCGACGGCACCCTGACTCCGGCGGCACTCGTGGCGCGCGCTGCCGCGGCCGGAATCGAGGTCTTGGCGCTCACGGACCACGACACGGTGGCAGGTCTCGACGAGGCGGACAAAAGTGCGGCTGCTCACGGTCTGCGACTCGTCCCCGGCGTAGAAATCTCCGCCTCCTGGCGCTCGCAGGCGATTCACGTTCTGGGGCTGTGGATCGATCCCGCCGCTGCCGAGTTTCGCAGAGCGCTCGATACCCAAGGCGAGCGCCGCCACGAGCGCATGCGCAAGATCTGCCTACGCCTGGAAAAGTCGGGTCTGCCGGGAATGGATCTGCTCGCGGCGGTGCGCTCGCATCCGGGTGTTCCCACCCGCACGCACCTGGCGGACGCGATGGTTGCGGGCGGTCACGTCAATCGCAGCGACGAGGCCTTTCGCAAATACCTAGGTTCCGGCAAGGCCGCGCATATCGCAGCCGAGTGGCCCGCGCTCGATGTGATCATCGGCTGGATCCGCGCCGCGGGAGGCATTGCCGCCCTCGCCCATCCGGCGCGCTACGCGTTGTCGGCCTCGGCGCGCCGGCGGCTGCTGACCGATTTCGCGGCCGCCGGCGGCGGCGCGCTCGAAGTCGTCACCGGCGCGAACGGCGCGCAGCACGCCGACGCGAACGCGGTGCTCGCGCTGAAGCACGGTCTGCAGGGGTCGGTGGGCTCGGATTTTCACAATCCCGCACATATTTGGAATCCT
>CAYRAC010000298.1:0-5505 GCA_964422045.1 uncultured Steroidobacteraceae bacterium | reverse complement strand
GGGCAATTTCTTCACCGAGACATAGCCGATGAGTAAAACGGTGACCATCGGAATCTGCCGCGTCGCACCCAAGCCGACGAACGCTCCCAATTGCTGGAATCGGTATTTTTGTCCGCCATACTCAAACAACGGCGCATCCTTGCCGAGATGCCGGGCAACGATGTTGCGCGGCAGGCGCACCACGCCTTCCACGGTCGCGAGCGGCAATGCATAGGCTTCGTCGTTGACCCGGACGATCAAGGCTTGACTGATGGCCAAGGTGAACGGCAATCGAATCGTAAAGCTCGAACCCTTACCCGCGGTCGTATCGATGAACAGGCCGCCGCCGAGCTTTTTGACTTCGGTCGCAACCACGTCCATACCCACGCCGCGCCCGGCCGCCTGGGTCACGTGACCGGCGGTGCTGAAGCCGGGTTCCAAGATGAGCTGTACCGACTCCTCGTCGGTGAGCTTCGCATGCGGGTCCGTCAATCCGAGCGCGATGGCTTTTTCGCGGATCAACTTCACGCTGATGCCGGCGCCGTCGTCGGAGACGACGATCACGATCTCTGCGCCGTCGCGCTCCAAACTCACCGAGATGCGGCCCACATCGGGTTTGCCGAGCGCGGCCCGCCGTTCGGGGGTTTCGATGCCGTGCACCACCGCGTTGCGCAGCATGTGTTCGAGCGGCGCGACCATGCGCTCGAGCATCTGCCGGTCGAGCTCGGCGGCCGCGCCCTGCACCACGAGCTCGGCGCGCTTGCCGGTGTCGTTCGCCGCCTGGCGCACCAGGCGCGTCAGACGCTGCACATGGCGCTGGAACGGCACCATGCGCGTGCGCATCAAACTATTCTGCAGTTCGGTAATGACCCGCGACTGCTGGGTCAGCAGATTCTGCGCTTCGCGAGTCAGCGTCTCGAGCAATCCTTGAATGCTCGCCACGTCGCCCGATGTCTCGGCGAGCGCGCGCGAGTACTGTTGTATCGAGGAATAACGGTCGAGCTCGAGCGGGTCGAAGTCGTTGCGCCGCGGCTCGACGTCCTGATGCCGATTGAGAACCTGGGCCTCGGTTTCGATCTCGAGGCCTCGCAGCTGATCCTTGAGGCGCGTCACCGTTCGCGCCAATTCGGCCAGGTTGAAATCGATCGAATTGACCTGCTGATCGAGTCGCGCCCGGAAAATGCTCACCTCTCCGGCATTGTTGAGCATGGTATCGAGCAAATCCGCGTCGACGCGCGCCATTTCAACGCGTTCCGGCGCCACGTTCTCACGGCCCGGCAACACGGGAGCGCTGCTCACTTCGCTCACCACCGACTCATCGCTCATGACCGGCACCGGCTCTTCGGCGGGAGCGGCGAACGACTGCATGCTCTCGGCGGGCAGCGTCACGTCGGACGAAGCCGCCAGGTGCGGCGCCTCGAGCGGCGGCGCTGCTGCCGGTGCCGCAGGCGGCGCTGCGTAGGCGGGAGCGGAGACTCGTGTGGGATGCGCCAAATCGCGAATCTGGGCAATCAGCGCGGTCGCGGCGTACGGTACCGTGCCCTGGCTCACCACGTCGCGCATGCTGGCGAGCGAATCGAGGCTCGACTGCATGATGGCGAGCGCATGATCGTCTCCCAGCACCGTGCCGCCGTCGATTTGGAAGACCAGCGTCTCGAGTTCATGACTCAAATCGCCCATGGCGCTGATGCCGGCCATGCGGGCGCCGCCCTTCAGGGTATGCAGTTGGCGCTGCAGTTCCGCCACTCGTTCTTTGTCCTTGCGGTCGCGATTCCATGCGGTCAGCGAGATCTGCGCCGCCTCGAGCAATTCGGTCGCCTCCTCGCTGTAGATGGCCGCGATCTCGTGATCGAACTCCACCCCGGGGCGCTCCGATTCGGACTGGGCCGCATCCGCGGCGGGCCCGGAGGCTGGCTCGACATGCGCCTGCGCGGCGGCAGCCTCTGCGCGCTCGGGCGCGGCCTGTTCGAACGTGTCCGATTCGAGCGGAGCATGCACGTGTTCAGCATGTTGCGCTTCGATCCGATCCGTATCGCTGAAGTCGGGTTCGGCAGGTTCGGGCGCGGCCGCAATTTCATGCGCCGCGGGCGCGTAGACGGGTTGCGGCGCAGCCATTTCCTCCCGCGGCAGCACCAACGCGGGTACCACGGCCGAAGCGCTGATGTCGATGGCGGCTTCGCGAGCGAGGGCCGCGTCCAGCTCCGTCTCGATGTCGTGCAAGCGCGACAGCAGCGAGGGTTGTTCCGAGAAAAACGCAGTCGATTCGTTGATATGCGATACGACGTTGTCGATTGCGTGAACCGCATCGCTCAAGGTCGCGAGCCCCGCATCGGACAACCCGTGACCGCTATCGAAAACTTTTCGCATGACCAAATTCAACGGTTCCGTGATGCGGATGCCATGGCGCGCCTCCGCCATCTTCGAGCTGCCGCTCAAGGTGTGGATGGCGCGATACACGGCCTCGGGCAATTCGTGCGGCGCCGGCTGGCCGCTGCGTTTGCGCAAGTACTCGCGTATCTCGGTCAGATGACTGGAAGTTTCCTTGCTGTAGATGTCATGCAGCATGGGATCCATTGCCGGCTCGGCCGCGGCGATCGGTGCGGCGGCCTCGACCGGCGGCGCCGGCGGCGGTGCGAGCGCGGTTGCGGTTGCCGTGGCGGAGGCCGCGGCCGCAGCGGCCGCCATTTCACGATCCGCCGGCGTGAGGGTGATCGTCCCCTGATCGGCTTCTCGGCCGTCGGCATACGCGAAGGCGCGCGCCATCAGCGCCTCGATCGGCACCGTGTTTTGCCGGCCCGTTTCCAGGTGCTCGACCAATTGCGGCAGCGCCGCGATTGAACTGCGCAACAGCGCCATCATTCCAGGCGTACGCGACAGCGTCTTGTCGGTGATCCGATTCAGCAGATTCTCGATCGACCAGCCGAACTCTGCGATCGACCGGGCACCCACCATGCGGCCACTGCCCTTCAACGTATGGAAACTGCGCCGCATCAACGCCAACGACTCGAGGTCCATGGGATTTTGGTCCCAGAGCGGGAAGCTGTTTTGAATCGAGGCGATCTCTTCCTTGGCTTCTTCGATGAACAGCTCCAGGAACTGCGGATCGACGGGCTCGGGCTCGGGTACCACGATCAGCGGATGGGTTGCTGCATGCGTACGCTTGGCGCGTTCCAACTGCACCGTCTGGATAGGATCGATCTTGACTGTTTTCGCGGCTTCGCTGCTCGAGATGCTGATATTGGGCACCCGCGAAGGCGCCTGCTCCTCGAGCGTCTTGAGGCAGGTCTCCGCATTGTCGAGCATGTACCATGGATCGGTACGTCCGCTCTGCAGCGTCTCCATGTAGTACTCGATGCTGACGATGGCGTCCGCCACCCGCTCCAAGCGAATGGGTTCCGGCGGCGGGGCACCCGGCTCGATGAGCTTGCGTACCTCTGTGCCGATCGCATCCATCAATTCGACCGCCCGGCCCTTGCCCAGCATCAAGAGACCGGCAGTTATGCCGCGCAGCAGTTGCGGTACGTTGTCGAGGCCCTGCGGCGCCGCATCGCCGGGCTTATGCACCGCAAGCGAGACAGCCTCTTTGATGCGGGCCAAATTGACGATGCACTCGCGCAATACCGCCTCGCTCACCAGTTTGTACTCGAGGTCCTGGTCGCCCGAAACCTCGGTGAGGGGCCGCTCGGAGGTCGCCGGCAAAATCAGGCGCACCAATTGATCATCGAGGCTGTCTTCGACCGACAGCAGCACTCCGGCCACTTTGATCAACGACTCATCCGGCGGTATCTTGCCGTCGGTGACGATATCGGAAAGCTCGGAGATCTCTTCCTGCACCCGCTGCCGCAGTTCGCCGAGTCCGAGAACCCCGAGCGTGTCGCTGATTTTTTTCAGCAATTCGAGCTGCGGTATGAGTTCCTCGCTGCGGCCGCCGCCGCGACGCACGAAGATATCGAGAACGTCCTTGACCTTGGACAGGTCCTCCTTGATGGCGGCCGCGACCGTGCGCATGAGCTTGACGCTCGGCGCCGACAGACTCTCGCGTTCCTGCTCGATCGAATCGTCGACCGGCAACAGTTCGGTGAGCTTGAATGAAGCGCGCACCGCGGCGATGCGGCCGCCGCCGCTCGTCGAGCGGGCGACGTAGTACAACAGGTTGTTCAACAGGTCGATCGGCGGATCTTCGCAATAGCGGGCCTCGCCGAGTTCGTACAACGTCTTGATCTGCCGGTCCGCTTGACCCAACAAACGCTTGAGCGTGGCGCTGCCTTCCAAGCCATTCGCGCGAACCGCCTCGAGGATCGCGCCGACGACCCACCACAATTGAAACACCGGCTGGCTGGTGGCGACCTGCTCGAGCTTGTCGGCGACCTTTGCCAAGATCTCGAGGTTTTGCTCGGTGCGCTCGCCGCGAATGTATCCCAACAGGCCGATCTGGAATCGCGGCCGTAGTCGCCGCGCCCATTGCGCCACCGAGATGATCTGTTCGCCTTGCCGCTGCGCTTGCGGCTGCGCCGGCTGGTCGGATTTCAAATTGAGCAGTAACAGCGTTCCCTCGGACAGCAACGGGCTGCCGCGGACCGAACGCAGATCGTTGAGCAGCGGCAGCAGCACCAAAGCCAGGTCGCGGCCGCCCGACATCACCCGCTCGAGGTACGTGGGCAGCTGCACCATCGCGCGCATCAGCGCGTCCAAGCCGTCGACTTGGCGCTTCTGGTCATTGTCCGAACTCAACAGGTAGCGGGTGACGTGCTCCATTTCCTCGGCGAGCAGCGCCGCGCCGTAGACCTCGACCAGTCGCAGCACGCCGTGGGCCGAATGCAACTGGTCGGCACACTTCTCGAGCAATTCTTGTTGATCCGGCCGTTCGGCATACGCCTCGAGCGAGGCGCGCGCGTCGTTCAACGTCACCGCGAGTTCTTTCGCGACGATATGCAGGGTTTGGGAACTGATGTCGGTCATGCCGGAATCGGTTTGCGGCTAGGCGCCGAAGCCTGAGGCCTTGCGGATCTTGGCGCCCGAACCGCCGTTGTTCGCGGGCTCGTTCACCGGCGGCAGCCGGGGCGAGGAAGCCGACGCGGAGTTCGCCCCTACGGTGGTCGTGCCGCCGCCGTAGTCCGGCAGCCGGAAGCCCGCCACGGACTTGCGCAATTGAGCCGACAATGCCGCAAGTTTCGCGATCGAGGTGGACGTCGCCGTGGTGCCGGCGGCCGCCTGCGTCGAAATTTCCCGCACCACCTGCATGTTCTTCGAGATATTGCCGGACGCAACCGCCTGCTGGCGTGCACTCGCGGAAATGTTCTGCACCAAACTCGCGATTTGGTTCGAAACCTGCTCGATTTCCTCGAGGGCGGCGCCGGCGTTCTCTGCCAGCAAGGCCCCGCCCACCACATCGGTGGTGCTGCGCTCCATGGAAACTACCGCCTCATTGGTGTCGGTTTGGATGGTGCGCACCAGAACTTCGATTTGCTTGGTGGCGTTCGCCGCACGTTCCGCCAGCCTCTGCACTTCATCGGCCACCACCGCAAA
>CAYRAC010000297.1:3656-5511 GCA_964422045.1 uncultured Steroidobacteraceae bacterium | reverse complement strand
TGTCGCATTAACAACCCATATTTTTGATCGTTGGTCGACGTGCGTGGAGCAATAATGAATGTCAAAAATGCAGTGCGCCCGACGGGTACGTGGTGCGCGTTGCTGTTGGTAGGCGCCATCGTTGCCATGTCGCCGGTGCGTGCTCAACAGAAAACCGGGCCGGGAATCACTTCCGACGATGCTCTGACATGGCATGGCATTACGCTCTACGGCGTAGTCGATATCGGACTGCAGTTCGACACGCATAGCGCGCCCTTCACGCCGTACCGCCCTGCCGCGAGCGGCAACATCGTGCGGCAGAACGATTACCAGTCGGCGGTTGGCCTTACGCCGAGCAACATGGGCCAGTCCCGGGTAGGCCTCCAGGGAATCGAACCCTTGTACGGCGACTGGTCGGCGGTATTCCAGGTGGAAACCTTCTTCAATCCACAGTCCGGCGAGATTGCCAACTCTTTGAAGTCCTTGGCCGTGAACAACGGGAAATCGCTGACAACTCAAAGTATCGGCGTCGACGGCAGTTCCGCGGGGCAAGCCTTTCAGACGGCCTACGCCGGATTGAAGTCACCTCTGTTCGGTACTTTGACCTTTGGCCGCCAGCTGACGCTCCTTTCGGAGGGCACCATCAAGTACGACCCTAATTACAATGCCACGGCCTTCGGCCTTCTGGGTGCGTCGAACACTTATTCGGGCGCCGGCACCAGCGAAGGCAATCGCCTCGACTCGATGCTCAAGTATTCCATCAGCTTCGAGGATCTGGTCCACGCCGCCGCACTGTACAAGTTCAACGGCTCCACCGGCGGAGCCAACACCGCGGTTCAGGCCAATATTGGCGCAGCATATGCAGGCCTGTCGATCGATGCGTATTATTCGAAACTGAACGGCGCCGTCACGGCATCGTCATTGACTGCACCGCAGGTGACCGATCTGGCAAAATTGGGGTATTCGGTAACGAATTCTTTAGCCGGCACCATCTCCGACGATACGACCTATTCCCTCATGGGTCGATACGATTTCGATCCGCTCAAATTCTTTGCAGGCTACATGAATATCAAGTACACGAATCCCAAGGATCCATTGAGCGTCGGGTTCAACGACATCGGCGGTTACGTTCTGGCGTTCGTCACCAATAATGCCTACAACAACTCGAAGACCGTTCAGGTCTACTGGACCGGAATTCGCTACGCTGTAATTGACAACCTCGAGCTCACGGCGGCGTACTACGGGTATCGACAGAATGCCTACGGGACGGGCACACAGGCCGGCTGCTCGACCTCCGCGCACAGCACTTGCAGCGGCAGCTTCGAGGCGTTTTCCTTCGACGCCGACTATCACTTCAATCAACACTTCGATGCCTACGCGGGTGCCATGTACAGCGGCGTAAGCGACGGCGCCGCCAGCGGGTACATCTACTCGACCAACATCAATCCGACGATCGGGGTACGGTACAAGTTCTAGTATGTCCGGTTGCCTGATCGGAGCCGCAAGTGCTTCTCGCAAGACTGCGAACGGATCACTTTGCGGCTTTGATCGGGCGAGACCGTACAAGGAACGCGACGCGCGGGTAATGGCTGCGACGATGGATCACTCTAGTATCCGCGCGTTGGGTAGCGCATTTCCTCATTACTTCGCGGGGCTGCCTCGGTCTGATAGCGGAGATCATCGCGGTGGATGCTCACTCAAAACTTTCGAGGGTTCCCCTCATCGGTCCCACGCATCGCGTTCCTGGTTAGGTCTCGTGCTGTTAGGCAAGCAACTCGATAGGCGTCTCCTGCGGCTGTTGTCCGGGCGCGTGACTCAGGCATGGACTGGAACGTGACGCGCCAGGTCCCAGATGAAGCCACACAGCTCGCGGGCG
>CAYRAC010000297.1:0-3556 GCA_964422045.1 uncultured Steroidobacteraceae bacterium | reverse complement strand
CGCGTCCGACGTGAGCCGCAAAGCGGTAAGTCCAGGCCGACTCGACCAGGATGCGACGCGCGTGGCGGTTACCAGTGCGAGTGATGGCGCCTTGCCGGCGCGTGTTACCGCTCGAGTGCTCCGAGGGTACCAAGCCCAGATAAGCCATGAGCGCACGCGGATGAGCGAAGCGGGTCAGATCGCCGAGCTCTGCGACGATCGTGATCGCAGCGACGAAGTCAAAGCCACGCAGGCACATCAGCGCCTCGACCACAGGTCGCATGCGCCACTCGGCGCACTGCTCGCGCAAGGCCTGGGTTATCCGCTCCAGACGCTCATGCGCTTCGGTTACCATCTGGCGATACTCATCGAAGGCGATCTGCTGGGCGGGATGATCAAAGCGCACCTTCGCCAGCTCTCGCTCGTGCGCCGGCGTCCATGTGTTGCTGTGATAGGAGCGGCCATGCCGCAGCATCATGGACTTCAGTTGCTGTCGGGCCCGAAGACGCGCAGCAATCGCATCTTCTCGAGCTCTGGACAGATCCCGCATCGCCTCATCGCGGCTGTCCGGCAAGACAATCTGCGTCAAGTTACCCGCGCGCGACTCACGCGCCAGCAGCAACGCATCACGCCGATCCGTCTTGATCGCCTTGCTCGCGGCGGAATGCGCAATATGCGCCGGCGAAATCACCTCGCAGCACCAGCCTTGAGCGTTCAAGTAGCGCGCCCAGCCATAACCGCAGGGCCCAGCCTCGTACACTACCAACGTGGTGCTGCGCACGCACTTCTGGCGCGTCAAAATCTTACACACCTGGGCCAGGTTGCTGGCGGTGGTGCCGATGAACTGCGGTGCACCACGCCCCGCTGGGGCAATCGCAATAGCCACGGAGTCCTTGTGAATATCCAATCCAACATAGGAAGTGATAGTCTCGTGCATGGTCTGTCTCCCGCTAGGTTAAGCAGTACGATCCCTTCGGGGCCTCTGCATGTGGCTCGGCGTACGCAACTACGCAACCCACGATATGGGAGACAGACCCCTTCCTCTGGCCACAGCAATATCCCCCGGGCGCCAATGCTACGCGCGACCGGACATCAAGTCTGACAAACGCGCCGTGCCGATCGTTCGAGATCGTGCCGACCGGTGGCGGCGTCGGCGCCGAGATCCGCGGGCTCGATGTGAGGCGGCTCGACGATCTGAACTTCCGTCTCGTGCATCGAGCATGGATCGATCACCAAGTGCTGCTGTTTCGCGGCCAGCAGCTGGGCGACGCGGAGTTGATTGCCTTCAGCCGACGTTTCGGCAGCCTGGATGTCGCCCCGAACCAGGAGACAGGCCAACGCTTCGTCGCGGGCTATCCCGAGATCTACGTCGTGTCGAACGTTGTCGAAAACGGCCGTGCCATCGGTAGCCTCGGCTCGGGCGAGGCGGTTTGGCACACCGACATGTCCTACCAAGTAGATCCGCCCAAAGCGAGCGTGTTGTACGCGCTCGAAGTGCCGGCGAGCGGTGGCGACACCGGCTTCGTCAACATGTACGCGGCATACGAGGTTCTGCCCGAGGCGCTCAAAGCGCGGCTCGCCGGGCTTCGCGTCAAGCATGACGGAACTTACAACAGCGGCGGCTATGTGCGTTACGGCGTTACCGCAACCGACGATCCGGTCGCAGCGCCGGGCGCGCTGCATCCGCTCGTCTGTACGCATCCGGAATCCGCGCGTCGCACGCTTTATCTGGGGCGCCGCCGCAATGCCTATATCGACGGGCTGCCGCTCGCAGAGTCCGAGGCGCTTCTGGATGAGATCTGGGCCTACGCGACCCGCGGCGAATTCACTTGGTACAATCATTGGAAGCTGGGCGACCTGGTGATGTGGGACAATCGCTGCGTCATGCATCGGCGCGAAGCGTTCGACGCGACCTGCCGACGGATCATGCATCGCACGCAGATCAAGGCGGAATCGAGGCCTGCGGCGTGATCCTCTGAGCAAAATGCGAGCACGCGGTTGCGGCTGAGCGTTCCGAATCAGGTGCTTGGCATCATCTGCCTCATGTATCTGACGCTCTACATCGATCGGGTCAGCATCGCGACCGGCTCGGCGCGCGCCGCCTCACGGCTCGGCAACGCGGCAGCTCCGCCGCTCGTTGCCGCCTTGGTCTTGGGCTTGTCCTGGCGCGGCTCCTTCGTCGTGCTCGGCGTCGTGAGTCTCATCTGGCATACGCTCTCGGCGGTTTCAGAGGCTGAATCGCTTGCATCGAATGCGCGGCTGGCAGCAGCGTCTGACCACCGCCAAAGCAAGTCAATGCGCAGCCACCGAAGCCGCTACTACAGATGCGATCACGCCCGTGGCCACCGCGGCGAGAACGTAGTTGCCGTGGCGATTAACGGTGTTCTCATAAACAGACTGCTGATGTCGGTGGCGAAGTGTGAACCCCGAGAGTGAGGATGCGTCCGACCGCTGCAGGTGGATTTGACTTAACCATATTGCTGCCGCGCTGCGACGGCCGTCAGATAACAGATCGTCAGTTTTGGGCAATACCCAATTCGCGATGCCAGACAAATCTGACATCGCAACTGAGCAGCGCACGAATGAAACCTGTGACAATTACCGATCAACGCTGGCTGTGCTCTAGCTGCGCGCTGCCGGAAGCAAGAAAGGTTGACGCCGTATAAGTCGACGCTGCGTCGTGTCCGTGCAAGATGCCGATGCCGGCACACGCACCAGCGAGATACTGATCCACACGCAGACACTGAAGTAGAGCGCCATCCAGACGACCTCGCTGCGCCAATCCTGCCAGCGGTAGGATACCGTCCAGCGCGTCGCGACGTCCTTCAGCCCCTGCGCGAGGGTAAGGTAGTGTCGTCCGCTCACACCCTCCGCCACCCAGCGCGCGGCGTACATGGGTACATCGACAAATACCATGTAACAAACATAGGCGCCGGCGGCGAAGCAGCAGACGCCCAATACGGTGCGCTGTTTGGGCAGGCACCGCTGCCACATCACGAACAGACTGGCGGCGAGCGCGGCAGCCGCCAAGGCCCAGATCGATTCTTCGGCGGTGTGACCGAGGTTCGAGGTGGTCAGCACCGAGTACCACGAACAGCATTCGGCAATGACAATGAGCGGTACCAGAGCTTGGGCTGTGATCTTGCCCACCAAACTGCCGGTGGTGCGAGCCGACTCGCGCAGCAGGAGCGCCCATTGAGCAACGAACGACAACTCCGCGATCGTTGCAACGCTACGGCCTACGGCGACGCTCGATAAGAAAGAATTCACCAGCACGATTCGCGGGACATCGAAGACCGGAAATACGGACCGGTAAGTGCAGCCCAGCACGTAAAGGGCTGAAAGGTATAACAAAGCCCTGCTCAGCGAGTATTCGCGGGCCGGCAGCGCCTCGCTGCGGCGCTGCAACGAGCGGGCAGACAGGGTCCAAAAAATGATGTTAAATGCGCTCAGCGCGCAGAGGAGCATCCACCAAATAAAAACGGCACCTGTCATCATCCGGTCATGATGACATGCTAGGCGGCGCGTTCCAACTAACGCCGCCCGAGAGCGACCCATTCCCGAATCTAGTGATGTC
>CAYRAC010000296.1:0-5515 GCA_964422045.1 uncultured Steroidobacteraceae bacterium | reverse complement strand
CGACGGGCCGACCAGTGCCGAATTGGCTTTCGAGCAGATGGTGCTTCTGGTCAAGCAGAACCCGGGCGGGCGCGGGCTTGCGCGCCAGGACATCAAAAGCCTCCTGTACCTCCTGATCGATGTGATCATCCAATTCGGCGTCGAGCATCACCAGCGCTTCGTCAAAGAGATCTGGTTCGACCCGGCGCGCAAACACCGATGATCGACGCGGCAATCACGCAGGGATGGTCCGGCATTGCCTTAGGATATGCCGCGGTGCAGGTGCCCATGGTTGCGGCATTGGTACGCGCCCGCGCAAAACTCCATCAATTCGTGCTCTCGCCCGTGTTTGCGGTGCCATTGACGGCGATCGCGGGCGTCGGTATTGCGCTGTCGAGTTCAGTATTGGCTCACTGGGGCATTGCCGGCGACAGTGCCACGCAGTTGGTGTTCGGAGCGGGCTGTTGTGCGGCGCTCGGCTACGCCGGCGGCAGGAAGCTCGCGCGCCCGGCCGAGGACAATTCTCACCGGCGTGGTGCCGTGGTCAGCAACCGCGCGCCGGCCTGCGCGAAGGCTCGGTCGCGCGATACCGAAATCACCCTGGCGGGCGTGGCCATTCCGGCGCAGGACGAGACCAAGCATTTCAAGTTGATCGGTACCACCGGCACCGGCAAGAGCACAGCGATCCGAGAAATCATGACCCAGGCGTTGGCGCGTGGCGACCGGGCCGTGATCGCCGATCCGGATGGCGGCTACATGCGGCGATTCTACCGGCCTGAGCGCGGCGATGTACTTCTCAATCCCTTCGATCAGCGGTCCGTGAAGTGGAATCTGTTCGCGGAAATCGACAGCGATTACGACGTCGAACAACTCGCGCGATCGTTGATTCCGGATCACGACGGACCGGACCGCAGCTGGCGAGGCTATGCGCGCACGTTCTTTACGGCGGTCACCCGTCAGGCGCATGAAGCAGGAATCAGGGACGTGAACGAGCTCTACCGGCTCTTGGTCGTGGCAGAGACCGCGGAATTGCGCAGTCTTGCGCGGGGTACCCCGGCACAACCGTTCTTGGACGAGCACAACAGTCGAATGTTCGACTCGATTCGCTCCGTGACGAGTTCCGCGGTGGGAGCACTCGAGTACATCGGACGCCAGGCAGCGCAAGATTTCTCGATCCGCGGATGGGTTCGCGAGCCGGGCCGGGGCGTGCTGTTCATCCCGTACAAAGCAGGTCAGATAGCGGCTTTGCGTTCGACTATTTCGGCATGGATGCGCCTCGCGATTTTCGAGACGATGGAACAGGGGGACGTACAGGAAACGGCGCAGACCCAAGGCGGGCGCAACAGCCGGTTATGGTTCGTCGTCGATGAATTGGATGCCTTGGGGCAAATCGATGGCCTGAAGGACGCGCTCGCGCGGCTGCGTAAGTTTGGCGGCCGCTGCGTGCTGGGATTCCAGTCAATTGCGCAAGTGTCGAGCACTTACGGCCAGGGCGACGCGCACACGATCGTCGAGAATTGCGGCAACACCTTGATCCTGCGCTGTTCGGCCAGCGAAGGCGGTGGCACCGCGCGTTTCGCCTCGCAACTCATCGGCGAGCGCGAGGTCATGCGCACGACGGTGTCCAAAAGCCGCCGCCTGACCGAACTCGTGGGCTCGATCACCCACGCTCAGCATCTCAACGTGGAACCCGCGGTATTGCCGTCGCAAGTCGAGCAGCTTCCTGACCTCGCGGGATATTTGAAATATGCCTCGGATCCGATCTGGCAGCGCGTGCGGCTCGACGCCACGTCTGCGTGGCAACAGCAGCGGCGCGACGGCGGTCCTGAGCACCGCAGCCATCAGGGAGCCGAACGTGATTGATCGCGTTCCGATGACGGACGACGCGACGCTGAAATTTGGTCTGCTCATGGAGAGTGCGCAGGCGCATCAAAAACTCGCCGAAACCCATCTGCAACAATTGCGGGCTCATACGCAGGACCTCGACGGCGTCGTACGCGACGAAATACGACGCACGCTCATTGAGGAGCTGCAGATGCTGACGGCGGAGAGCCAGCGTGCCGCCGACAGCTTGCGACGCATCAAGCGAAGTGCCAACACGCGGGTCGCCCTCTTGAGCGTTGCGCTGTCAATCGTCTGCACCGCCATTCCAACGGCCGTCATGGGCTGGCTTGTACCCTCCAAAACCGAGATCGCGCAGTTGCGCGCCAAGCGCGACGAACTGGCGGCGAACCTTACCGCCCTCGAACGGCGCGGCGGCCGGCTCGAGTGGCGGAATTGTGGCGAGACGACTCGGCTTTGCGTGCGGATTGACCGCAGGGCGCCGAGCTATGGCGAGAAGGCGGATTTCTATGTGGTTGCTGGTTATTGAAACCTTGGGGTCATCGGCGGTCGTGGTGGCTGCCGCTTTCATGCTCGTGCTGGTCGGGTGCGCGCGGCTGCGGCGCGGACCATCGCAAGGCACGCACCGGCGCGGCGTGGTATTGATCGACGGACGCAAAGCGCAGCGCCGCGCCCGTCGGCGACAATCGCGCGCCGCCGAGTTGACGCTGGCGGGAGTCGCCATCGCGTCAGCGGACGAAACCAAGCACTTCAAGCTGCTTGGCACCACCGGAACCGGTAAGTCGACAGCGATCCGCGAGCTCCTCGGGGCGGCGCTCGAGCGCGGCGACCGCGCTGTTTTCGCCGACCCCGACGGCGGCTATTGCTCGCGATTTTATCGGCGTTATCGCGGCGACATCGTATTGAATCCATTCGAAACAGATTCGATGAAGTGGGATCTGTTCGCCGAGATTCACAACAGCTACGACGTCGAGCAACTCGCCGGCGGCCTGATACCCGCCGGCGACGATGCGTCGGCCAACGAGTGGCGGGGCTACGCCCGGACTTTTCTGGTCGCGGTGGTGCGCCGCGCGCTTGCCTGCGGTTGGCGCGATCCCGCCAATCTTTGGCGGTTGGTAACTACCGCCTCGACCGAGGAGCTGCGGCCGATTCTCGCGGGGACGCCGGCGCAGCCTTTCCTCGAACCCGATAACGCGCGCATGTTCGGCTCGATTCGAGCGGTGGCGGTCTCGGCCGTGGCCGCGTTCGAGTACATCCAAGCGCAGCGGGCTGCGCCCTTCTCGGTACGCGCCTGGGTGAGAGCGCCGAGCCGTGCGGGGATCCTATTCATACCGTACAAGGCCGGCCAAATCGCGGCGCTGCGCTCGATGATCGCCACCTGGATGCGTCTTGCGATATTCGAGGCCATGAGCCAACCGGAAGAGCACGATCAACGGCTCTGGTTCGTCGTCGACGAACTCGACGCGATCGGCCGTATCGATGGGCTCAAAGACGCCTTGGCGCGGCTGCGCAAGTTTGGCGGCCGCTGCGTGCTGGGATTCCAGTCAATTGCGCAGGTGTCCTGCACCTATGGGGCAAGTGAAGCACAGACGATCGTCGAGAACTGCGGCAACACGCTCATCCTGCGCTGCTCCGGCAGTGAAAACGGCGGCACGTCGCAATTCGCCTCCCGGCTGATCGGCGATCGAGAAATCTGTAGACGCCAACTGTCTCGCGGCAGGGATCGGGAGGGCGGCTGGTCGACGCGCGGTGCGCGTCGCTCGCAAAGCGTCACGGAGCACTACGCGACTGAACCCGCCGTCATGCCCTCGGAACTGGAGCAGTTACCGGATCTGTGCGGCTACCTCAAGCGCGCCTCCTCGCCGCAGTGGTTGAAGATCGCATTCGGAGGCCGCCATGGGTGATGAGAACGTCGCGTCCGCTGGACACACCGTAGCGGACGCCAATGTGCGAGCGGACACCTATTTCGTGGTCAGCACCACGGCACGCTGTTGGCACTGCGGCACGCCAACCCGGCTGCTGGCGCTTGCGTTGCCGAACGGCCATGAAGTTCTCGAGGAGCACGAATGGCAGTATTCGAGCTCGAGTGCGCTTCTCTTCTACGTGGAGCATGTGTCCGCGGAAGTACGCGACCAGTTGAAGGAGATCTCGAGTTGCTTTCACCCGGGATACAGCGTAGCGACGTTGAATACCTACTGGGCGAATCATTGCGAATTCTGCGCAACGCTGCTGGATGATCACGACCTGCATTGTGAGCCGGATAGCGCATTCGCCATGTCGAGCGAAGCGGCGGCGGCGCATATCGAGCTGTCGCATATAGAAAAACCCTTCGCCGCGTCGACCGCCGGATATTCGTTCGACCCCGAATTCTTCGATCGTGTTCGCGTGAGCTAGTACGTCGTGGCGGTCTACTACTTGAACGTCAAGACGTTCGGTCGCTCGGGCGGCAGCAGTGCCGCCAGCGCGGCGGCCTATCGGGCGGGCGAGCGCATCCGCGATGAACGCACGGGCAGGATCTATGACCATACCGACCGGCTCGACGTCATGCACAAGGAAATCGTGCTGCCGAGCCGATTCAGGGACGAAGCAATGGCATGGGCCCGGGATCGGGCCAGCCTGTGGAATTCGGCGGAAAGCGCAGAATCACGCAGCAACGCCCGGGTCGCTCGCGAGTATCTCGTCGCGCTCCCGGTGGAGCTCTCGCCGCCGGAGCGTTTGGGGCTCGCGCGCGGATTCTCGCAAGAGCTGTCGGATCGATACAGCTATGCGCTCGACTTGACCATCCATGCGCCGCGGGATTTTCCGGGCAGCGATCCGCGCAATTTTCATGCACACCTGCTGGCGACGACCCGCGAGGTGCTCGCCCACGGTCTGGGTGCGAAGACGACGCTGGAATTGAGCGGTCGCGACCGCAACAAGCTCGGCCTGCCGCCCGCGATCAACGAACTCCTGCATGTGCGCGAACGGTGGGCAACGGTCACCAACGAAGCGCTGCGCGAGGCTCATGTCGCGGCGCGCGTCGATCATCGCAGTCTCGAGGCGCAGGGGATCGACCGCGAACCCAAGGTGTACATTCCGCATGCCGCCTTCGAGATGGAAAGACAGGGATATCGCAGCTTCGTAGCGGATCGCCTGCGTGCAGAACATCAGGCACGCGTCGAGGAGCGTCAGCAGCGCTCTGCCAGTCGCGAGATCTCGCAAGCGGCGGCGAACGCGGCCGCCGAACCGCAGAGTCTCGAGGAGATTAGGCGAGAAGCTCGCGAGAATTGGCTGCGGCTACGGCAAAGCCAGGGCCAGGGCGAGGACCAGAGCCAGAGCCAGAGCCAGAGCCAGAGTCAAATCGAGGGTCCGGACGCCGGCGAAACTTCGCGCCCGGCCCGAGGGCGTGGTCGCGACGGCTTCAGCCTATGAGACGCGCGATGACGCTTGCTGCGTAACGCATGCCGGTGAGCGGATTTGCCTAAATCGCTGGCGTGTCATATATCAGATCGACGATCGATCAGGAGCCGGTGACGGTGCTGCGAATTGCCGCGCGAAAAACTCAATCTTCCACCTGGTAGTCGCCCGCTTCAGGGTTTGACCGACAGCGCCCTTGCGATTCGCCTGGAGCGCGCTTTGCTGGAGGCGGATGGTTTGCTGGGCGCTCACTGCGTGCACGAGCTGTGGATGCGTGGCGAAATGTCCATTAACATCG
>CAYRAC010000295.1:0-5523 GCA_964422045.1 uncultured Steroidobacteraceae bacterium | reverse complement strand
CCGAGGGCGGCGGGGTCGAACGCCATCTGGTTCTCGTGGACAGTATGCATCTTGGTCTCCTGCTCGGGCGCACCAGCACGGCTGCCAACGAAATAGACCGCACACCCCGTCTGTTCGCTCCTGCGCGGCCCGAATTCCACTCGCTCCCTGCCCGAGCGTTAGGAGGGTATGAGTTGAGACTACCCCTGTCAAACCATCATGAAACTTGACCGCCAAAGACGGAATCGCCATCAAGAATGTTGGCTATGCTCAGCATGGACCTACGAGATTAAGTTGGACGGGTACCGGCTTGAGGCGGTCAAGAACCGCGGCGGGATTCGCGTCAATGCGGTGTTGCCGGGGGTCATTGAGACGCCGATGGTGGCGCGTGTTGCCGCCGACCCGAGCTTTTCGGCGTATTTTGCGAAATTGCGCGAGCGGCAACCTGTCGGCCGCTTCGGACGGCCCTCCGAGGTTGGCGAGGCGGTCGCTTGGCTGCTGTCCGATGCTGCCTCATTCGTGACGGGCGCGTCGCTCTCCGTGGACGGCGGTAGCCTTGCGGGTTCTCCCTGACAGATCGAGGGTGTTGAGTCAGAATCGGCGTTCCAATATTTTGATGTGGACGCCATGGGGGTGAGTCAGTGGTCAAAGTCATCGTAGCCATCAAACGTAACCAAGCGCTCAGTCCGAAGGACTTCCATGAACGCTGGCGAACGCAACACGCCAGTCTGGTCAAGGCCTGTCCGGCAGCCAAGCGCTACCTGCGCAAATACGTTCAATGCCATTCGATCGACGAGGAGTATTCGAGCGGCGAGCCGGCGTTCGACGGCACCGCGGAGTTGTGGTTCGACACCATCGAGGATAAAGAGAAGTTTTTCAGCGATCCCGACTATCTGTCACAAGTGAAACCCGATGAGCCACGAATTTCGGATATGTCCGGAACATTGTTTTTTTTGACCCGCGAGACATCCATAATCTAGGTGTCAGACCCTGACCACGCGTGCGATCACGCTCCTCAGCCACATATTGCCTGGCTCGGCGTGAAAACGAGCATGCCAGTGCAGTTTTACCGCGTAACGTGGCAGCCGGACGGGAGGCGCGAACACCTTGATCTTTTCCTGCTCCGCGAGCACTTCGCCAAGCCTGCGCGGCACAATGGAGATCAGGTGGGTACTGGCGACTAGACGTCCGATGCCGAGGAAGCTTGGAACGCGAAGCACGATATGGCGATCGATCCTTCGTTTGGCGAATTCGCGATCAACGATCGCGTGACCCGTGCCTGAGGTGGTCACGACGACATGGCCTTCGTTGCAGAAGGTCTTGAGAGTCAACGCGTCCCGAATGCGCGGATGGTGACGCGAGACGAGGCATACGAAATCCTGTGTGAAGAGCGTCTGCTGATAGAAGCCTGCCTCGAGGCTCGGCATATAGCCCACCGCCAGATCCGCATCCCCGGACTCCAACCGGTTGGAACTGTCTGCGGTGATTCGTTCGGCTTCGATGTCGATGCCGGCTGAGAGTCGCCGCAGCTCGTTGATGAGCACCGGCAGCACGACGATCTCACTGATGTCAGTCATGCATATTCGAAACCGGCGCCGCGCGCTCGCCGGATCGAACGCCTTGCGCCGGCTATCCGGCAGCGAGAGTCGTTCGAAACATTTGAGTACGTCCGGAAAAATCTCCGCAGCGTAGGGCGTCGGTTCCATGCCGGTCGAGGTGCGGGCAAACAGCGAGTCGCCGAAATGCCGGCGCAGCTTCGCCAAGACTCCGCTCGCGCGCGCCTGGGCGATACCGAGCCTATCGGCGGCGACCGACACGCTGCGCGTCCGATAGATTTCTATGAACACGCCCAGCCAGTAGATGTCGAGAGTGGCCATCGGATCAAGTATCTCAAAACGATATGCGGATTATATCGCCATCAATCTTTTCCAGATAGTGATATGGGCTGACACTACGCAAGAGAGGTTGCAATGCAGTTCTTTCTCAATGGCGTCAGGCTCGGCGATCCCAGAATCTCCGACTCGGCTAGAGCAGCCAAGTCGGCACTCCTTGCAGATTCCATTCCCGGGCAAGTCGATGTGCTGATCGTTGGCAGCGGACCGACGGGCCTAACCCTGGCCTCGCAACTTGCTGCATTCCCCGGCGTGCAAACGGCAATCGTCGAGCAAAAGGACGGGCCGCTGCAGATCGGGCAAGCGGATGGTATCGCTTGCCGGACAATGGAGATGTTCGAGGCTTTCGGCTTCAGCAAGCCGGTCCTCGAGGAGTCGTACTGGGTCAACGAAACGTGTTTTTGGAAGCCGGACGACGCTCAGTCTGAGAACATTTCTCGCAGCCTGGTCATTCAGGATGTCGAGGATGGCATCTCGGAATTTCCACATGTCATTCTGAATCAGGCGCGTGTCCACGACTTCTATTTAGAGTTGATGCGCCATGCACCCGCGCCGCTCACGCCTCGATACTCGAGTCGCTTGATTGAGCTGAAAGTCGACGCCCGATTGGCGGGCGATCCGTCGGCCTATCCTCTGACTGCACGCTTCGCGCGCATGGGGGGATCGAAGGGCGCGACAGTCGAGGAAGTTCGTGCGCGCTACGTCGTCGGATGTGACGGCGCCCGCAGTAGTGTCCGCCGGTTCATGAATCGCAAGCTGCAAGGCGTTTCCGCCGGACAAGCATGGGGGGTCATGGATGTTCTGGCGCTGACCAACTTTCCGGATATTCGCCGAAAATCGGCAATCCACTCGACCGGTGCCGGCAGTATGCTGATCATTCCCCGCGAGGGTGGCTATCTGGTGCGGTTGTACATTGAGCTCGACAAACTGGCCGATGACCAACGTGTCGCAAAGCTGAAGGTAACCACCGAGCAGTTGATCGCCGCAGCTCAGCGAATCCTCAAGCCCTACACGCTGGATGTGAAGGAGGTCGCGTGGTGGTCGATCTACGAGATCGGCCAGAGATTGTGCGCGCGCTTCGACGACTTGCCGGAGGGCGCCAAGGTCGAGCAGTCCCCGCGCTGCTTCATTGCCGGCGATGCGTGCCACACGCATAGTCCGAAGGCAGGACAGGGCATGAACGTGTCGATGCAGGATGCATTCAACCTTGGCTGGAAGCTCGCCGCGGTGATCCTCGGCCGCGCATCACCCCTGCTGCTTCGCACATATTCCGATGAGCGGCAATCAGTGGCCCAAGAATTGATCGATTTTGATGAGAAGTTCGCGCGGATGTTTGGCGCTCAGCCTGCTGGTTCGACAATTGCGGACGAGGACGCGGTCGAACCTGGCGAGTTTCAGGCCTATTTCATGCGTCAGGGAAGATTTACTGCCGGCCTCGCCACCCGCTACCAGACCTCCGAGCTCATTGGGCCTGCAACTTATCAGCATTTGGCTCAGGGCTTTCCGCTGGGCATGCGCTTTCATTCCGCGCCGGTGGTCCGAATGTCGGACGCAAAGCCAATGCACCTCGGACATACCGTGCTCGCTGATGGCCGCTGGCGCCTGTTTGCGTTGGCCGACACCGACATGCCGACCAATCGATCCTCGCGCCTGTGGGCGCTTTGCGAGTATCTGGAGCGATCATCCGCTTCGCCGCTTCGCCGCTACACCCCCGTCGGCAGTGACATAGATTCTGTCATCGAAGTCATCGCCATTTGTCAGCAAGCGCACAGTGAGCTGTCAGTCTCGGGTTTGCCCTCTCTGCTGGTGCCTCGTAAGGGCCGCTACGGACTCATCGACTACGAAAAGATGTTCTGCCCCGACAGCAGGCGCGGCGATATCTTCGAGCTTCGCAAGGTGGACCGGAAACGAGGTGCGCTGGTCGTAGTACGACCGGACCAGTACGTGGCACACGTGCTGCCGCTCGAGGAACATGACGGATTGGCGGATTTCTTCAGAGGCTTCATGCGACAGTTAGCGCAGAGCGAGAAGGGCATTCCTTTAGACGCTCGATGAGCCATCGACCCGCCGGGCCGGGCGGCTGTGTGCTTGGATAGACGGCAAACATCGGCAGGGCGAGCCCTTGCTCCGGCAGGTCTTCGATGAGCAATTTCACTAATTTTTGATCCTTGAGATCCTGCTTTACCGCGTGTAGCGGCATGCCGCCCCAACCCAGGCCTTTCAGCAAGAAAGAATGTTTCGCAAACAGATCGCTGAGTCGCCAAGTCAGGGGCGACATGACGCCGAATTCACGGCCTCGGGTGAGTTCAGATCTGTCGGTCAACACCAGCTGCACATGTTTTGCGAGTTCCGATTTGGAAATGACGCCGGCGAGCTGCGCGAGTGGATGATCGCGTGCGGCGACCATGATCATATCCACCGACGGCAGGGGTTCGGCGCTCATGGAGGCCGGTGCGTGCGGTAATGATCCGACGACGCCCAGGCTGCAACGACCATCGATCACAGGTTGGTATGCCCCGCCAAGAGCCTCCACATACAGGCGCAGCGGCGTGTGCGGGAAACGCGCGCGAAATTCCAATGCCGATTCCGCGATGGCCTCAATGGGGAAGAGCACATCGATCACCGCAGAGAGTTCCGGTTCAAGTCCGCCGGAAATCCCCTTCGCCCGTGCCTTGAGTACAGCCACATTGGCAACGATGCTGCGGGCATCAGCGACCAATAGGGCACCGGCCGCGGTGAGTTTCGGGTAGCGCTCTGTGCGATCGAAAAGTTGCACGCCGATCTGCGCCTCGAGATTGCTCACGAGCTCGCTCACCGCCGATTGCGCGCGTCGCAGACGGCGTGCTCCGGCCGAAAAGCTGCCCTCGTCCACCGCAGCGATAAAGGCCCTCAATTGATCGAGCGACACTCCGTCCAGCATGTTTAAGCGCTCATGTATCGGTATGCCCGATGGATTGTATCGAAATATAATGGCTATTCATATACATCGACTGGTAGCACCATGGCTCATGGCTCGCGCTGAGCCGAGGAGATCACCCATGAAGCTGCTACATATCGATTCAAGTGTTCTGGGCGCGGGTTCCGCGAGCCGCGCGCTCTCGGCCGAGATTGTTGCCCGACAGATCAACCTGCACCCGGGCCTCGAGATTATCTACCGAGATCTCGCCGCCGATGCCGCGCTGCATTTGTCTCCGGCCCATCTGGCCGCTTTTCAAGGTCACTCCGTGAGTGACGCGCAACTCGGAGCCGATCTGACCAAGGGCGGGGCGTACCTGCAGGAACTCCTCGACACAGACATCCTTGTCATCGGCGCTCCGATGTACAACTTCTCGATTCCGAGCCAACTCAAAGCGTGGATCGATCGAGTGGTGGTTGCGGGAAAAACTTTCCGTTATGGGCCGACAGGTCCCGAAGGCTTGGTCTCAGGCGCGAAGAAAGTCTTCATCGCTTCTTCACGGGGAAGTGTCTATGCGCCCGGCTCACCCGCAGCAGCGTTCGAACATCACGAGAGCTATCTGACCAGCGTCTTAAGGTTCATCGGACTGACGGATGTCACGGTGGTGCGCGCCGAGGGACTGGCTCTGGGACCCGAAGCCCGCGCGGCCGCCTTGGTGAAAGCAGCGGGGGAAATTTGCCGGCTATGACAAGGCCC
>CAYRAC010000294.1:0-5535 GCA_964422045.1 uncultured Steroidobacteraceae bacterium | reverse complement strand
GACCCGATCATGCACGCGCCGTTGCGTCTGCCGCCGCGCCGGCCCGGGATTGAGTGGCTGCAGCGCCAAGGCAAGTGGCTCATCATTTTGCCGCCCCTGCTGTTTCTTTTGGTGTTTTTTCTCATTCCGTTTGGCTTCGCATTGGTCATCAGCTTTGCCGACACGGCGGTCCGGGTGCCGCCGTTCAGCGATATTCTATCCGTGAGTCGCGACTGGCACATCAACCTCACGCTGAATCTCGGCAACTTCAAGTACTTGTTCAGCGACGAAGTGTATGGCCTTTCGTACATTTATTCGCTCAAGACCGCGTTCTTTTCGACGCTGATTTGCCTCGCGTTGGGATATCCCATGGCCTATGCCATCGCTCGCACCTCGAAGAGCACGCAAAGCATCCTGCTGCTGGTCATCATTCTGCCGTTCTGGACCTCGTTCCTGCTGCGCGTCTATGCGCTCGAGGGGATCATTCGCGAAACCGGCCTCTTGAATACCGCCCTGCTGTGGCTCGGCATCATTCATCAGCCGCTGCAGATCATGCGCACGACCCTTGCGGTGTACCTCGGCATCATTTATTCCTATCTGCCCTTCATGGTGCTGCCGCTGTTTGCGACTCTCGAGAAGCTGGATCACTCCTTGTTGGAGGCCGCCGGTGATTTGGGCAGCCCGCCGTGGCGGGCATTCCTGGAAGTCACCTTGCCCTTGTCGATGCCCGGCATCATCGCCGGCTCGATGTTGGTGTTCATTCCGGCGATCGGCGAATTCGTGATTCCGACGCTGCTCGGTGGTCCGGATAATCTGATGATCGGGCGGGTGCTGTGGGACGAGTTCTTCGGCAATCGCGATTGGCCGGTGGCCTCCGCGGTGGCCATCGCTTTTCTGGTGCTGCTGGTCGGGCCGATTGCGCTCTACCAGCACTATAATTCCAAGCAGCTCGAGGCTTGAGGTGGAGAACCGCATCTCGCCCTTCTTGGTCTCGATTCTGTGCATCGGCATCGCGATCCTCTACATTCCGATCCTGGTCCTGATCGGCTATTCGTTCAATGCATCGTCGCTGGTGAGCGTCTGGGGCGGCTTCTCCACCAGCTGGTACGGCGAACTCCTGCACAACGACCAGATTCTCGATGCGGCAGTCTTAAGCTTGAAAATCGGCGTCGTGGTGTCGACGGGAGCGGTGATTTTGGGCACCCTCGCGGCGATTTCCCTGGTGCGCTTCAAGTTCTTTCGCGGCCGGCTGCTGCTCACCGGGATGGTCAACGCGCCGCTGGTGATGCCGGAAATCATCACCGGTATCACCCAGCTGCTGCTGTTCGTCTCGATGCTGCACCTACTCGGTTGGCCGCATCGCGGCTTCACGACCATCGTGATAGCGCATATCGCTTTCTGCAGCGCCTACGTGACCGTCACGGTGCAATCACGGTTGGCGAGCGCCGACCGCTCCCTGGAAGAGGCTGCCATGGACTTGGGATCCGGGCCCGTGCGCGCCTTCCTCGATACGACACTGCCGAGCATCGCCCCCGCTTTGGCCTCGAGCTGGCTGCTCAGCTTCACTCTGTCGCTCGATGATTTGGTGATCTCGAGCTTCGTTTCGGGTCCCGGCGCGAGCACGCTGCCAATGGTGATTTTCTCGAAGGTGAAGCTCGGTGTCAGCCCGGACGTCAACGCGCTCGCGAGCCTCATGATCTGTCTGGTGGGCGCCTGCGTGCTATTCGCAGGCTATCTCATGCGTCGCGCCGAACGGCAGCGGGTGTTGGATGCGCAGATGGCCGAACGCTGAAGCGCGCGTCAAGTCGCACCCAGGTAGCGCGCATCGTGCGCCGGACGGCTGAAAATCTCGCGCAGGCGCGGCTCGAAAGTGCTCAAGGGTTCGGTTGGATAGCGCGGATCGAACGAGCACTGGTCCCAATCGGCGCAGAAATCCTTGCACGCCTGATACCAGGGGTGATCGCGAAATTTGTCGCGCGCATGCCGATCGCCGCCGCTGTGATGCGCGAAGTAGTACGTTTGGAACAGGCCATGTTGTTCGACTATCCAAGTAACCTCAGGCCGCACATACGGCCGGATGATGGCCGCGGCAATCTGCGAGTGATTGTACGGCGCCAGATCATCGCCGATATCGTGAATCAGTGCCGCGACGATGAGCTCGTCATCCGCGCCGGCACGCAGCGCCCGGGTCGCGGCTTGCAGCGAGTGTCCAAGACGGCTCACCGGGTAACCCAGCAACGAATGATCGAGCCTCGCCAGCGCGGCGAGTAGACGATCCGGCAAGCCGCGCACGTAGTCGCGCTCGGCACGATCCAGCAACGCATAGTCTTCACGGGTGCCGTCCTGCATCCGAGAAAAACTCACCACGCCGGGGTCGGCTGCGCTCGATGCGGCGGATTTATCGGTCATTTCGCGGTCTTTACCCGTGTCCAGGCCCGTGTGCGAATGCGCTCGGTCGCCGCGGATGCCTCAGTGGATCTGAACAGACGCGCCTCGATCTCGGGAGTCGGATACAGCGTGACATCATTCAGAATCTTGGGATTGATCAGGGCGCGCGCGGCGATGTTGTCGTTGCCATAATAGATCTCGTTGGTGATCTCGGCAATCACATCCGGCCGCAGAATGAAATTGATGAATCGGTACGCGGCCTGCGGGTGCGGCGCGCCCTCGGGTATCAGCAACGACGTAAAGTTCTGGTTAGCCCCCTCCTTCGGCACCGTGAAGGCCAGGTTCACATTCACGCCGACCGCCCGCGCACGCGCCCTCGACAGCGCGTAGTCGCTCGACCAGGACATCGCGATGCAGATCTCCTGGTTGGCCAATCCGTTCAAGTACTCGGCGGAATCGAAAGAGCGAATGTACGGGCGCACTTTGAGCAGCAGCTGCTCGGCGGCTTGGTAATCCTCGCGCTTGGTCGAATTCGGGTCGCGGCCGAGGTATTTCATGGCGAGCAACAGCGTATCCGCCGCCGAGTCGAGCAGCGTGACGCCGCAGTCGGCGAATTTCGAGACGATTTCAGGTTTGAACAGCATGTCGAGGCTGTCGACCGGCGCGTTCGGCATGCGCGCCTTGATCATGTCGACATTGTAGGCAAAGCCATTGATGGCATGCATGTAGGGTACCGCGTGCAGGTTGCCCGGATCGTGCTCGGCTTGGATCGCCAGTATCCGCGGATCGAGATTCTTCCAGTTGGGTATCTTGGATCTATCCAGCGGAATGTAGACGCCGGCCTTGATTTCGCGTCCGAAGTATTCCGTCGAGGCAATCACCACATCGTAGCCGGAGCTTCCCGCCAACAGCCGGGCGTCCATGGTTTCCTCGGAATCGTAGACGTCGTAAGTCACCTTGATGCCGGTCTGTTTTTCGAATTCGGCAATCGTATTGTGGCCGACGAAATCGGTCCAGTTGTAGATGAACAGCCGTTTTTCCTCGGCAACCGGCGCAGCGCCTGCCAAGCCTGCGGCGCAGACGATCGACAGCAACAAGGCCGGCAATGCTTTTGCGCCGTGAAGTCGACTGCAGTTCATCGAGTTAGTTTACCATCGCAGCAGTTCTGCAGGCCGTCGACGGCGTGCAGCCATTTTTTCATGGAGCGCACATGAAGCACAGCCGTTGGTCCCGCCTGGTATTTCTGATCATGCTGTCGATGCCCGGCGCGTCGACGACCAGCGTGGCTCTGGCCGCAGCAGCGGAGCGTGTGCGCGCACGCGATCTCGGGATTCCGTTCGACGGCACTCCCGGCCCCTTGAACGCCATTACCGATGTGGCCGGAGTCACCGTGGGCCACACCACGCTGATTTCCGGATCCGGCAAACTGCAGGTGGGACATGGGCCGGTGCGCACCGGAGTCACCGCCATCCTGCCGCGCGGCAAGGACTCCTTGTCGAACCCGGTGTTCGCCGGCTGGTTCGCGCAAAACGGCAACGGCGAGATGACGGGCACGACCTGGGTCGAGGAATCCGGCTTTCTCGAAGGTCCGCTGATGATAACCAATACGCACAGCGTCGGCGTGGTGCGCGACGCGGTGATCCAGTGGCGCGTCGCCCACGCCGGCGCGGATGCAAGCGGATTCTATTGGTCTTTGCCGGTGGTCGCGGAGACTTGGGACGGATGGCTGAACGACATCAACGGCTTTCACGTCAAGCCGGAACACGCCATCCGTGCCATCGACGTTGCGCGCTCCGGTGCCGTCGAAGAGGGCAATGTGGGCGGCGGCACGGGCATGATTTGCAACGGCTATAAGGGCGGCATCGGCACCTCCTCGCGGCATCTCGATTCCAAGCAAGGCGGCTACACGATCGGGGTGCTGGTGCAATGCAATTACGGAACTCGGGACAATTTGCTCATTGCCGGCGTACCGGTCGGGCGCGAAATACCCGCTCCGGAACCCTATGCGTTCATGCCCTCGGACATCGCCGAGCGCGGCTCCATCATCGTCATAGTCGCGACCGATGCACCGCTGCTCGCCCACCAATTGAAACGGATCGCGCGCCGCGTGACTCTGGGCGTGGGCCGCAACGGCAGCATCTCGGGCAACGACTCGGGCGACATCTTCATCGCGTTCTCCACCGCCAATTCGGGGGCAGGAGCGGCGAGCAAGGTGGTTGATCTGAAAATGCTGCCGAACGATTCGTTGGATCCGGTATTTCGTGCGACGGTGGAGGCCACCGAAGAGGCCATTGTCAATGCCATGATCGCCGCCCAGGACATGACCGGCGCCGACAATCATCATGTCATTGCTCTGCCACACGCGGCGCTGCGCGTGATACTCAAGAAGTATGGCCGCTTGGCTTCTTGAGATTTTGCGGACCCGTGGGCGATTGGCCGCGCGCTTTGGCGCCGCGCTTGCCGCCTCCCTGCTCCTGGCTCTCGGCACGCATCCCACCGCAGCATGCGCCGCGCCAACAGCGCCCCCGGCAGCATCGCCGGCGCAAGCCGAGGCCATCTACGCCGATTGGTCGGATGCGGTCAGCGCCGTGGCGACCATTGAGTCTGGACTCACGCCCAAAGTCGCCGGCCTCGGACGCAGCGCCTGGGCGGCGCGCTTGCACGAATTGACCCCGCGGCTCGACGCCGCGCTCGCCGAACTCGACCATGCCGCCTTGACGCCGCAGGATGCGCGCGTCTTGCTGGCGCTACACAAGGGACGGAGCGAGAACGTGCCCGAAGCGCCGGTTCCCGACCCCGCGCATCCGCTTGCCTGCGGCGACGCTGCACGGCCCGGCAGCGATGCCGACACGCTGCAGATCGCGCTTTATGCTTGTTTCGAGGAGATCGGCGACCGCATCGACTTCGAAGGCCGGCCCATGGTGCGCACCACGGCTCTGCAACAGCTGCAACAATTGGAGGGCGGCGAGCGCCGCAAGCGGCTGTTCCTGGCCCTATCTCCCTTGTGGCTGGCAATCAACGGTGTCGACAGCGCCGATAGCCCGTATCGGCGCATGATGGCGCTGAATGGCGCGACGCTGCGCGCAAGCGGCCGCTCGCCCATCAGCGCCGCCGCCGCCGCTCTCGGCATCACGACGTCCGAGGTCGAGCAGTGGCTGGTGCAAGTGC
>CAYRAC010000293.1:0-5547 GCA_964422045.1 uncultured Steroidobacteraceae bacterium | reverse complement strand
TGGCGGGAGATTCGAAGTCGATGCTCGGAGTCGACCCGGATGGCATGCCGGGGTTGCCGATCTCGGCGATTTTGGAGCCCGATACCTTCGCGCTGGTGAGCGCCCGGCTGCGTTCAACCGCTGTCTTCGTTCCGCCGCTCATGCGACTCGGAGTCCGATCGCGAAGCGGGCCCGTGCCTCTCGATCTCACCCTGCAGGCGTCGGACGGTACCGCCATCATTGAACTCGAGCCGGCACGGCGCATGATGGCGAGCGCCGGCGACCCGATCGAGCAGCTCAAATCGCTGCTGGCCGCGGTCCAGCACACCTCGAGCCTGCAAGAATGCTGTGCGGCTGCCGCGGTGACGATGCGCGCCGCGACCGGATTCGATCGCGCCATGGTCTACCGCTTCTTGCCGAACGGCAGCGGCGTCGTCGCCGCCGAAGACGCGAACGCGGGACTCGAATTATTTCTCGGGTTGCACTACCCGGCCTCGGACATTCCGAAGCAGGCGCGCGAACTGTATCGGCGCAACTGGCTGCGTGCCATTCCCAACATCGACTATGTTCCCGCGCCGCTGCGCCCGGACACGAACGCGCGCACACGCCAACCAATCGATATGAGCCACTGCGATCTGCGCAGCGTCTCGCCGATCCATCTCGAATATCTGCGCAACATGGGCGTCTGCGCCTCGCTCTCGGCATCGATCATTTGTCAAGACGAACTGTGGGGAATGCTGGTTCTGCACCACTATTCGCCGCGCTATGTATCGGCGGATCTGCGGGTCGCATGCGAAACGTTCGCGCAAATCCTGTCGCTGCACGTCGAAGCCAAAGTGCACGCCGAATCCTCGGTTGTGCGGATAAAGGCGCGGCAGATACGCGAACGGTTGGTGGAGCGCCTGATCGGCGCGAGCGACATCGCCGCGGTTCTCGCCTCCTGGGATCTGTTGCATTATCTCGGCGCGACCGGCGCGGTCGTGTACTTGGAGGGGCAATTGCACCGGGTCGGCGAGACTCCGTCGACTGCCGAAATCCTGATGATGATGCAATGGCTCAACGGCATCAATCGGCCCTTGTTCGCCACCGAGTTTCTCTCCTCCGAATACGCGCCGGCGGCCGATTTCGCCGCCGTCGCCAGCGGTATGGTTGCGGTCGGATTGTCGAGGGTACCGCGTGATTACGTGCTGTGGTTTCGTCCGGAAATGGGACGCACCGTGCGCTGGGCCGGAGATCCATCGAAGCCGATCAAAGTCGACCGCCATGGCGCGCGGCTGACGCCGCGCGGCTCGTTTGCCGAGTGGCTGGAAGTGACCAAGATGCAGTCGGCGCCCTGGTCGGAGGTAGACCTCGAGTCCGCCGAGGCCCTGCGCGTGGTGCTTCTCGAGAGCGTACTGAAGAGTGTGGATATGGCACGGCGCGAGCGCGCCTTCGAGGAGACTCGAATCATTGCCGAGGAGCTCGAAAAGCGCGTGGCGCAGCGCACCGAGCAACTGCGCGCCCTCGCCGCCGACCTCGAAGCCGTCGAAGAACGCGAACGGCGCCAGATTGCGCGCGATCTGCACGATGATCTCGGCCAGATCCTCTCCGCCGCCCGGATCCGCCTGACCAGCCTCTGCCAGCACGAGGCGACGGATGTCTCCGGCACGGCCATGCAGGTCGACGCCTTGATCAACCGCGCCAACAATGCGATCCGCTCGCTGGCCTCGCAACTGGCCCCGGACGTGCTGCACGAGCTCGGATTGGCGCCGGCATTGGAGTGGCTGGCGGAGGAGATCGAGGGGACATTCGGCATCAAGGTGCGGGTGCGCGACGATGGCCGCCCGAAACCGTTGGCTGCGGAGGCGCGTTCGATCCTGTACCGCGCCGTGCGGGAACTGCTGATCAATGTGGCCAAGCATGCACAGACGGATTCCGCAACGGTGGACGCCGAGTGCCAGGCCGAACGCGTCATGGTCAAAGTGTCCGACCCCGGTGTAGGCTTCGCGGAAAACGCCTTGCCGCCGGGTCAACGGCGCCGCCTCGGACTGATCAGCCTGCGCGAGCGCTTGTCGCACATTGGCGGGACGATGCAGCTCACTTCCACACCGGGCGCCGGCACGGTTGCCATCTTGACCGCGCCATTGGAGCAGCCATGACCACAAGGGTTCTGTTGGTCGAGGACCACCGCATGGTGCGCGAGGCGTTGAGCGAGGTGCTGAAGAAAGTGCCCGACATCGACGTCGTCGGTGAAGCCGGCGACGCGCACGAGGCGCTGAAACAGGCCACCAGCCTGAAGCCCGACGTCATCGTTCTCGACATCCGGCTTCCGGACGTCAATGGCATCGAAGTCGCCGCCCGCTTGCGGGACGCCGACATCTCGGCAAAAATCGTCGCGCTCTCGGCTTTCGCGGACAAGCGCTTCGTGACGGCGATGCTGCGCGCTGGAGCGTCGGCTTATGTGACGAAGTCGGCTGCCGGTACCGAGTTGGTGCGGGCCATCCGCGCCGTTGCTGCCGGACAGGGTTATTTCTCGCCGGAAATCGCCGCTGAATTGGTCAGCGAATTGCGCGATCGCCCGCTCGCCGGCGAGGCGGCGCCACTGGCACGCCGTGAACGCGAGGTGCTGCGCCTGATCGCGGAAGGGGTTCGTTCACCTGCCATTGCCGAGCAGCTGCACGTGACGGTCGGCACGGTCGAAGTGCATCGTCGCAACATCATGCGCAAGTTGGGCCTGCGCACGGTGGCCGAGCTCACCAAGCACGCAATCCGCGAGGGCATCATCTCCCTCTGATCGGGCTCGGATCCACGACCCTACCGGGTTCCCGGTAGTCAGCCCTCCGGGAAGCGGGAATGTGCGTGGGGACGCACGGCGCATAGGCTTTGCCATGCGAATGCTACCTCTATATCAATGGCTGGTTCTAGGCCCGCACGGCACCGAGGGGAATTCGGTCGAAGCGGGCGCGCCCGCGCCGCTCCCGAGCGACTGGTTGTTCAACGCCTCGAACGAACCGGTGCTGATCGTAAACGCCACCACCACGAACATCGTACAAGCCAATCCACCCGCCGCTGCCCTGTTCGGGCAGGTTTATTCGGAACTCGCCGGCACCCTGTTGGTGGCGGCGTTCGAGAAATCGAGCGGCGCCGAAGTCCGCCGCTGTCTGGACCTCGCACGAAGCGCGGGCAGCGCGAGCAGTGCGGTCTTGCGAACGCAGCACGGCTCCGCCCAAGTCCGGGCGCAACTCTCGTTGGTGCGCTCGCCCTCCGACTCGTTCTTCTTGGTCAGGCTCGACCCCGATGTACGGCGACCCGTCAGCGGCGCTGCCCGGTCGCTGGCCTTCGAGGCCATCGATCGCGCAGTGGTCGGTTTCGTACTGACGGAGTCCGATTTTCATATCGATTTCGCCAATCGAGCCTTCGCGCAAATGGTTGAGGCCGGGTCCGCGGCCGAGGTTCGCGGCAGCTCGCTGCTCGGGTGGCTGCGACTCACCGAGGAGGATCTGTCGCGCTTACGCGCGCAGCTGACGCAGCGCGAGGCAGTGACTCTCCTGACCACTCAGCTATGCCCCGTGGGCAAGCGCCCCCGCCGGGTTGAAATTTGCGCGATACCGGTACCCGACGCCGTCAATCAATGCTGGGGTTTTACCATTCGGAATCTGCCGCGCCTCAACTGAGTTGCCTCGCGGCCCCTTCCCGAGTAAGGTCTCGTGCGAACCGAAAAGGACAGGGGCCAAATGTCTAATCGAGGTTTCATCACGCCTTTGCCTGGCTGCAGCGACGCCGGGCGGGGCGCTGGCCCGTGCGCCTGCATGCCGCATGACTCGAGCGAGCGCGAACGAATGTCCCGTTTGGCACGGACCATCGAGAGTGAAATCGTCCCTCGGCTGCTGATTTCTTCGACCGTTAGCCAGCGCTCCGGTCTGCTCGCCGAGGATGCAGCGCAGCTCACCCGACTGCTCGCGGCGCTGACGCAGCTGCAGACCGCGCTGCTGAAAGTCAGCGCAGCGGCGCAAGACAGCAAGACCTAGAATTCGGTTACCGGCCGCTGCCTTGCAAAGACGCGGTCGGCGGCGAGCTGGCGGGGGGCGGCGCGACGTGCATTTCGCCTTGCAGTTCTGGGTAATCCTTCGCCATGCTCTCGCCGTACAGCGGCTTGAACAGACCCTGGTGACAGGTCGCACAATTCACCTTGGCCACATCGCCGAGTATGCCCAATCGGTGCTCGGGAAATGTCGCCTTAAGGGGTACCAGGTAGTTGTTGTTCAGATCCCGAGCCAGCCTTATCCCATACCAAGCAGTGGCCCGCTTTGGCGTGCTCGCATCCCACACGGCGAATGAACGCGTATTGTGGCAATAGTCGCAGTTCACGCCGAGCGATTGCGATATGTGCATCATCAGCGCATAGGTGCCTTCGGTCTGTTTGATCGATGTGCGATTCCCGTCCGGTAATGCCGCATCGGAAATGACACGAATATTCTTGTCGTCGAGCAGGAAACGGGTGAACGGATCGTATGGCAACGCGGTGAGCCCGACGGCTGCGGCCGGCTTGTTCTTACCGGCATTGCCGGCGATCAGGCCGCTGGTGCTCGACCGTCCCGGATCGGTGAACCACACATTCTGCGGAACGGCGTTGCCGCGATGGCAGGTGTAACAGGTGACGCCGGTGGCACCCACATGATCCTTCCAATCGCTATTGATGTGGCGGACCATCTGCAGCATGCGCCGCGCCACGACTTTGGTGTAGCGATCGTCGGCCGCCATATTGCTCGTATGACAATAGTTGCAGCTTTGATCCGGCGGCGCGACCCATTGGGTGATCGCCAGCATGACTCGCGTGAATTGCGCCACATTCAAGTCCTTCAGCACTTGGATGTTCTGATAGACGCTGCTCGCCGGCGGACCCTCGGCGGGCGCGGCTGGAATCGCCACCGGCAGGGCATTCTTGCCCGCCCGCACCGCGTCGATCCGCGGATTGATGATTTGCTCCATGCCCACACCGCGATAGCCGCCCTGCAGGGTTTCGACGGGCGGATGCTCGCAGCCGCACAAGCCGAGTGCAGCCATCAAGAATCCGCAGGCCATCGCACGGCGATTGATGAGAGTGCCGAGTTGCTTCATTTTGCCGCTCCCGTCAATGCCGGATCGACCACCGGCGGGAATACGTGCGGGTACATGGGTGCCACGTGATGCTTGACTGCCCATAGGTACCAATTGTCGACCACGGTGCCGGTGAGCAGAATGCCAATCCCGCCGACCAAGGGGCACAGGACCGCGAACCACCAGGCCCAGCGATGAATCGACTCCATGGTTGCGTTGAACCCCATCGTCCAACGCCAAAACAGCGCGGCGCGCTCGGCCGCGGTACCTCGATCCACGATCTGCTCGAGCTCCCGATCTCCGCCCAGGCGGCTCACCGCCAAAATGGTTCCACCGTGCATTGCGAACAGCAGTGTCGAGCCGTAGAGAAACGCGATCGACAGGCAGTGAAACGGGTTGTAGAACAGATTGCCGTAGCGAATCGAAAATGCCGCGGTCCAATCCAGGTGCGGAAAGATGCCGAACGGCACCGCCTCGCTCCAATGGCCCATA
>CAYRAC010000292.1:0-5550 GCA_964422045.1 uncultured Steroidobacteraceae bacterium | reverse complement strand
TATCCGGTGTACGGCGATGACAGCACCACGGTGCAGGATGCACCCACCGCCGGCAAGTTCTACGTTCGCTTGGAGAAGGGCGACACGTCGGTGTTGTGGGGAGATTTCCAAACCCATCTGAACGGCACCGACTTCATGCAGTTCGCGCGCACTTTGTACGGCCTGGATATTCGCTACCGATCGCCGCAGACGACGACGCTCGGCGAGAAGACGCGCGCCGTGGATGCATTCTGGGCCGATCCCGGCACCCTCGAGTCCCGCCAGGAGTTTCGCGGCACCGGCGGCTCGTTGTACTACCTGCAGAATCAAGACATCTCGGTCGGCTCGGAGCAAGTATGGATGCAAGTGCGAGACCGGGATTCCGGAATCGTGCTGTCGGTGACGCCGATGGTTCCGGCGCAGGACTACGATATCAACTACCTGCAAGGACGCATTCTTCTGCACAACCCGCTGCCCGCGACCGCCAACTCCGCGACCGTCGTACACAGCGGCGGTCTCGACGGCGATCCGGTATATCTGGTCGTGACCTACGAGTATGTCCCAGATTTCTCGAGCCCGAGCACGCTGGCATTGGGCGGTCATGCCAGTGAGTGGTTCGGCGATCATTTGCAACTGGGCATATCCGGCTACCACCAGAGCGATCCGGGTCAGGATCAGGACCTGCGCGGCCTCGATGGCACGCTTCGCTACAAACCCGGCACCTATATAAAATCGGAGTTCGCCCATTCCGATGGCACCGGCACCACGTCGCTGACTTCGATCACCGGCGGCCTGTCCTTCAATTCGCTGACCACCGCGGGCGGTCCGGGCAACGCGGAACGCATCGAAGCGGCGGTCGATCTGGCGGAAGTCAGCGACCTGAAGGGTCGTGCCAATGTGTACTACCAAGACCGCGACGCCAATTTCTCAGGGCCCGGCCAGCTGGCACCCGGCGTGACACCGGGCGTCGGCGTGCGGCAGGAAGGTGCTGCGGTCAATCTTCCGGTCAACTCGACGACGCAACTGGCCGGGAAATTCGACAGCACCGACTCGACACAGCAAACGTTGCGCAGCGGCGAGCTCGGGGTCGAGCACAAGCTCGACGAACACTGGCGGATCACACTCGGAACCCGGATCGATGATCGCGAAAACGCCGTGCCCAATGCCAGCCCCATCCTGTCGCAGAATGGACGGCGCACCGATGTGGCCGTCACGGTCGGCTATCAGCCCGCGGCAGGTGTTGTTGCGCCGGTGGCCGGAGCGCCCGCGGCAGCCGCGCCCGCACTGATCGGCGCTACACGTGCCGTCGGCACCACGACGGTGCCCGGCGTGGGCACGGGCACTGCGAGCGTCGCCGGCGCGAGTTCCGCTGCCGGTGGTGTCGATGCCGGCAGCGCAACCGGGGCGAGTTCGGTCGCGCCGTCGGCGCCGAGCGCGGCAGATTCTGGCGCGAGCGCGACGCCGGTGAGTGCGGCTCGTCCGCCCTGGGACGTCTACGGCTTCGTGCAAGAGACCGCCGAGCACAGCGAATCGCGGCCGGAGAACGACCGAGCGGGCTTGGGCGGCAGCGTTCAGGTGACGGATGCCTTGCGTGCGGGCGCCGAAGGCTCGGACGGCAGCCTGGGGTTCGGGGCGAAGGTCTCCACCGACTATCGCATCGACGAGCGCAGCAATGTGTACTTGAACTACACCTTGGCGGCCGATCAGCCCGACGCGCTCAACGTCGGCCGCGCCGGGTCGTTGACCACGGGTACGCGTTATCGCTACGACGACGCGACGAGCGTGTACGGCGAGGAGCGCCTCATGACGGGCAGCGGCACGGACAGTCTGACGCGCGCCTACGGTGTTGATTTCGCGCCGGACAAGCATTGGACCTATGGCTTGAAATTCGAGCATGGCACCATTTCCGATCCGATCGCCGGCGACCTGGCGCTGTCCGCGGTGACCGCGAGTCTCTCGTATACGCGCGACAAGATTAAGTACAGCGGCGCCCTCGAGTGGCGCGACAACGATTCGTCCCTGACGGGCGCATCCCGTACCAAGCTGACGCGTAACAGCCTGACCTACCAGGTCGATCCGGACTGGCGGGTGTTCGGCAAACTCAACTGGTCGCAGACCGATGGGGCGGCCGATTCAACCCTGCTCGCCGCCTATCATGAAATCGTCATCGGGGCGGCGTGGCGCCCGGTGCGCAACGATCGCTGGAACACGCTGTTCAAATTCACGATTTTGGATGATCAGCCGTCGATCGCGCAGATCGATGCGCCCGGTAATCTGCTCGCTTACGCGCAGCAAAGCCGCGTCTTCGACATCGACACGACTTATCAGGCGATGAGTTGGTTCTCGGTCGGCGCCAAGTACGCCATTCGCACCGGCGAACTCAAATCAACTTCGGCCGGCAGCGCTTGGTATGCGAGTCAGGCTCAGTTGTGGGTGGTGCGCGGAGATTTTCTATTGCCGCGAAAATGGGACGGGATGGTGGAGCTGCGGCGACTCGAGATCCGCGAAACCGACGATGCGCGCTCGGGCTGTCTGGTCGGGCTTTACCGCCACGTGGGCGATCATGTCAAAATCGGTGCCGGCTACAACTTCACCAATTACTCCGACACGTTGACGGATATGAGCTACCGCAGCCATGGCTTTTTCGTCAACACCATCGGCAAGTTCTAGAGGTCCGGTACGCCGGCGACGGCGCCGCGAGGCTAGCCTTGACGTTGCCAAGTCTGCGAGCGGCCGAGCAGAGAGAAGCCGATAAAGCCGCGTACCACGAGCGTGGCACCGCCGTTCTCCAGGTGAAATTTGCAGCGATAGACCGAACCTGAGTCCGGATCGAGAATATCGCCGCCGCCGTATACGCCGTCGCGCAGGGTCACGTCGCGAATGATCACGAGACCGATGATGGGCTGGTTCTTGCGTGCATCGCTGCAGGCCGCGCAGACGCGCGTTTCCGCGCCCGGCGTGAAGCTCTGTTCGATGCGTCCGAAATATTTTCCATCTTGAAGATAGATCCGCACCAGGGCGCGCGGGGCGCCGGTTTTATCGTCGACCGTTCTCCAGAGGCCGATGGGCGAGTTCAGATCGGCGGCCAAGCCGGCGTGCGCCGGGACGAAGCATGCCAGGGCGAACGCGGCGAGTGCGGCGGCAATGGTCGGTATTTTCATGTAGGTACCTCGATGCGAGCGATCACTACCAGCCGACGGCCTGTCCGTCTTTGCGATGATCCGACGCGCCGCGATACACGCCGGCGATGCACGACACCGCTTGATAGCCACCCATGCCCTTGCCGTTGGCCGAGACCACGCTATGTCCCAGCTGTTGCAGTTGAGAACCCAGCAGATCGTAGAGACTCGACTCGAGGGCAACCGTGTTGGTGGCTTGAGCGTGCGAGAAGCGCGCCGCGTCGCCGGCCGCCTGCAAGTTCGCACCGAGATCGATCATGTTGATCAACACCTGCACATGGCCTTGCGCCTGCTGGGCGCCGCCCATGAGACCAAACGCCGTCAGCGGCCGGCCGTCTTTCATGATGAATCCCGGGAGCAGCGTGTGGAACGGGCGCTTGCCGGGAGCGACGACGTTCGGACTGCGCGGGTTCAAAGAGAACAATGCGGCGCGATTATTCAGCACGAAGCCATAGCCCGGCACCGTGAGGCCGCCGCCAAACCCTTCGTAGATGCTATAGATGAACGACACCATGTTGCCCCAGCGATCGGCAGTCACCAGATAGACCGTGCCGCCCGTGGGGTCGGCCTTGGCGTCGGGGATGCTCGCGGCGTGCAGATCGATGCGCCGGCACTGCTCGGCGGCATAACCCTTGGAAATGAGTTTCTCCACCGGGATAGCGCTGAACGCGGGGTCGGCGTTGTGGGCGTACAAGTCGGCGTACGCGAGCTTCTTGGCCTCGATCAGCACGTGCCAGTAAAGAGCGGACCGGGGTCCGAGTGCCGCGAGGTCGATGTCCAATTGCGGCGCGCAGGCCTCGAGTATGTTCAGCATTTCCAACACCGCGAATCCTTGCGTGTTGGGCGGGAATTCGCAGATGTCATAGCCGCGATAGCTGGTGCTGATCGGCGCCACCCAATCCGCGTGCGTGGCTTTAAGATCCGCCGCCGTTAGAGTGCCGCCCAGCGCGCGGGATTTCGCGATCAAGGCCGCCGCGATTTCGCCTTGATAGAACCCGTCGCGGCCCTCGGCCTGCAGGACGTGAAACGCACGCGCCAGATCGGGGTTGCGGAAAACGCTATACGCGGCCGGCGCCTGGCCGTCCACCAAGTAGGTCTTGAGGGAAGCGGGATCCGTGCGCAGCACCGCCGCACCGTCGATCCAATCATCGTGGATACGTTCGCTGACCGCGAACCCCTGTTCGGCAATGTCGGCCGCCGGCTGCAACAGCTCCTTGAACGTCAAGGTTCCGGCGCGCTTCAATAAAACGTCCCAGGCATCCACGGCACCCGGAACGGTGGCAGCGTCGATTCCACGCAGCGGCATCTCACCGGTCGAGCCGCGTGCGGCGAGATGCTGCGGCGTCGCTCCCGAGGCAGCGCGACCGCTGCCGTTGAGCGCGACCAGCCGCTTCTCTTCGGCCAACCACGCGATGACGAAAACATCGCCGCCGATGCCGGCACTGCCGGGCTCGACGACGTTCAATACGGCTGCGGCGGCCACGGCCGCATCGATCGCGTTGCCGCCATCTTTGAGTATCTGCAGGCCCGCCTGGGCGGCAAGCGGCTGGCTGGTCGCCACGATGCCGTTGCGCGCCAACACTTCGGAACGCGACTGCGGCAGCCAGCCGCTGGTGCGGTCGCCGCGAGCCGCCGCAAACAGGCGCGGGGAATTGCGAGTCATGAGGATAGTCTACCTGGGTCGGACGCCCGGGCCCGGGTCGAGCGCCGCGGCGCGCGCAATATGAGCGCCACGCCAGAGGTACAGCGCGAGCAGTGGACTCGCGCTGGTGCGCATGGCGTGGGGTTCGTCGCCGGCATGATGAATGAGCGCGCCCGGCGCTCGATCGGTCCAAGCGCCGGCGCCTCGTTGCCAGGCGGCCGTGCCGCTCAAGATCAAATACATTTCCTCCGCCGGGTGGCGGTGGCTCGGATAGTGCACCTGCGGGCCCAACAGCAGAAAACCGCAGGCGATCCGCTCGCTCGCCAAGGGACCATCCCCGCTGATGATCGCGCACCATCCGTAATTGTCGAGAAACGCGCGCCCGATGTCCTTTTCCGCATAGGTTTGGCGCCAAGCGAGCTGCGGGGCGGCACGACACAGAGCGCTCAGCAATTCAATACCGAAGGCCGCAGCGTCACGACAGACCGCGTCAAGCCAGCGCAACACCGGCAAATCCGCGGCAGCCTGCATGCGAATTGCGCGGCTCTCGGGCCACTCCGCCAGAAACGGAGCGAGCGCAGATTCGTGCAGAGATTCCAGCAGCCGCTTGATCCGCACGGCGATATCTACGGCCGTCGTCATCACGCCTCCTGAGCGTATCGGGATCAATTATACTGGCGTGGCCGTCTTCTCGCCCGGAGCGTTCGTGCCCCCCAAATTTTCGTTGATCGAAGGATCGATTCCGCGCGC
>CAYRAC010000291.1:0-5571 GCA_964422045.1 uncultured Steroidobacteraceae bacterium | reverse complement strand
TATTCGAATACGCGCGAGTTGGGCACGGCATTGTTCACGCGCTATGCCTATCCTGCGCAGATAGCGGCGGTGATCCTGCTGGTGGCGAGCGTCGCCGCCATCGTGCTGACGCTGCGCCGGCGCACCGGCGGCAAGCCGCAGAACATTGCGCTGCAGGTTGCGGCGCGGGCCAAGGACCGCGTGCGAATCGTCAAAATGGCCGCCGAGAAAAGACCATGATCACGCTCACCTACGTGCTGGTACTGTCCGGGATCCTGTTCGCCATCGCGGTCGCGGGGGTGTTCCTCAACCGCAAGAACATCATCGTGCTCTTGATGTGCATCGAACTCATGCTGCTCGCCGTGAATTTCAATTTCGTGGCGTTCTCGCGCTACCTCGGCGACATCGGCGGCCAGATATTCGTATTCTTCATCCTGACCGTTGCGGCCGCAGAATCGGCCATCGGCCTTGCAATCCTGGTGGTGGTGTTTCGCGAACGCCGCAGCATCGAAGTCGAAGATCTCGACACGCTGCAAGGCTGAAGGAACACAGATGCAGTCCATTTATCTCACGATCGCATTGGCGCCGCTGGCGGCGGCCATCATCGCCGGCCTGTTCGGCAAGGAAATCGGCAAGGTCGGTGCGCACAGCGTCACCATCTTGGGCGTCGGCATTTCGTGCGCCCTGTCGTTCTATGTTCTGTACCAAATCTTGAGCAATGGCATGGCGCCGTTCAACGGCAACGTCTATACGTGGCTGCTGAGCGACGGCATCTCCATGAACGTCGGTTTCCTGATCGATCGACTGTCGGCGATGATGATGGTGGTCGTGACGTTCGTCTCGCTGATGGTGCATGTCTACACCATCGGCTACATGGACGAAGATCCGGGATACCAGCGCTTCTTCAGCTACATCTCGCTGTTTACGTTCTCGATGTTGATGCTGGTGATGTCGAATAACTTCGTGCAGCTGTTCTTCGGCTGGGAAGCGGTCGGCGTGGTCTCGTACTTGCTGATCGGATTCTGGTACACGCGAGAATCGGCCATCTTCGCCAACCTCAAGGCTTTTCTGGTCAATCGAATCGGCGATTTCGGCTTCGTGCTCGGCATTGCAGCGGTGCTGCGTTACACCGGATCGCTCGACTACGCCACGGTGTTCGCGCATGCCGACCAGATCGCGGCCGCGCAGATCCACATCAGCAACACGATCGTGTGGCCGGCTATCACGTTCACCTGCATCTGCCTGTTCGTCGGCGCCATGGGCAAGTCCGCGCAGATGCCGCTGCACGTCTGGCTGCCCGACGCGATGGAAGGTCCGACGCCGATCTCGGCCCTGATCCACGCCGCCACCATGGTAACCGCCGGTATTTTCATGGTGGCGCGCATGTCGCCGCTGTTCGAATTGTCCGAGACGGCGCTCTCGTTCGTGCTGATCATCGGCTCGACCACGGCATTCTTCATGGGATTGCTCGGCATCGTCAGCAACGACATCAAGCGTGTGATTGCGTATTCGACCTTGTCGCAACTCGGCTATATGACGGTGGCGCTCGGCGTATCCGCCTACGGCGCCGGCATTTTCCATTTGATGACGCACGCCTTTTTCAAGGCGCTGTTATTCCTCGCCGCGGGCTCCGTGATCATGGCGATGCACCACGAGCAGGACATGCGCAAGATGGGCGGCCTGCGAAAATACCTGCCGATCACGTACTGGACCTGCCTGGTCGGGGCGCTGGCCCTGATCGGTTTCCCCGGATTTTCGGGATTCTTCTCCAAGGACGCGCTCATCGATGCGGTGCATCTGTCGAGCCGGCCGGGTTCGGGATATGCCTATTTCTGCGTACTCAGCGGCGTCTTCATCACGGCGCTGTATACGTTTCGCATGTTCTTCATGACCTTTCATGGTCAGCCGCGCATGGATCACCATACCCAGGAGCATCTGCACGAAAGTCCGTGGGTGGTGACGGTGCCGCTCATCCTGCTCGCCATTCCTTCGGCCGTCATCGGCTGGTTTACCGTCGAACCGATGCTGTTCGGCGGCTATTTTGGTGCCGCCATTCATGTGCTGCCGGCCAATGACGTATTGAGGCGTGTCGGCGAAGAATTTCATGGCTCGCCCCTTGAGTTCATGTGGGCGGCTTTCGATGCGCTGCCGGTGTGGTTCGCCGCGGCGGGCGTCGTCACCGCCTGGATTTTCTTTCTCAAGAACCCGGCGCTTGCCGATGCCGCCGAACGCCGCTTCAAATCGCTGCACACCCTGTTGGTCAACAAGTACTATTTCGATTGGTTCAATGAACATGTGATCGTCGCGGCGGCACGGCTCTTGGGCGGCGGCCTGTGGCGCTTCGGCGATCAGATCGTCATCGATGAGGGCCTGGTCAATGGCAGCGCGCGCAGCGTCGGCTGGTTGGGATCGGTGATGCGCTACGCGCAGTCCGGATATCTGTACCACTACGCCTTTGCGATGATCTTGGGATTGGCCTCCTTCCTGCTTTGGATCCTGTGGCGCACATGATGTTCGGCGGACACCTTTTGTCGCTTTTGATATGGGTGCCGATCGTCGGCGGCTTCGTGGTTCTCGGCCTCGCCGAGCGGATCGCGGCTGCGAAATGGCTGTCGTTGGCCGTCAGCGGCGTGAGTTTCTTGCTCAGCATTCCGCTCTATAGCGCGTTCAAGACCGGCACATTTGCGATGCAATTCGTGGAGCGCTGGCCGTGGATTACGACGATTCACGCCGAGTATTACCTGGGCGTCGACGGCATTTCGATGCCGCTGATACTGCTGACCACTTTCACCACCCTGCTGATCGTGATCGCGAGCTGGGAAAATGTTCAAAAGCGCATCGCGCAGTATTTTGCGGCGTTCTTGATATTGGAAGGATTGATGATCGGCGTGTTCGCGGCCATGGACGGGGTGCTGTTCTACGTCCTGTGGGAGGCCATGCTGATCCCGATGTTCATCATCATCGGCGTGTGGGGCGGCCCCAAGCGCGTGTATGCCACCATCAAGTTCTTTTTGTACACTTTCATCGGTTCACTGCTGATGCTGGTTGCCTTGATCTATATGTACTTGAAGTCGGGCAGCTACGAACTTGCAGTGTTCCAGCAGATGTCGCTGACGCTCACCGAGCAGACGTTCATTTTCCTGGCTTTCTTCGCGGCTTTCGCCGTGAAAGTGCCGATGTGGCCGGTGCACACCTGGCTGCCTGACGCGCACGTCGAGGCACCCACGGGAGGCTCGGTGGTGCTGGCCGCGATCATGTTGAAGATGGGCGGCTATGGCTTCGTGCGCTTCTCCTTGCCGATTGCACCCGACGCCAGCCGAGAACTCGACTGGCTGATCATCGGGCTCTCCTTGATCGCGGTGGTGTACATCGGATTCGTCGCGCTCGCACAGCGCGACATGAAGAAGCTGATTGCCTACTCGTCGATCGCGCATATGGGCTTCGTCACGCTCGGCGTGTTCATCGGCTTTCAGATCGTCGCGAGCACCGGCAGAACCAGCGGCATCGAATTGGGAATCGATGGCGCGGTGGTGCAGATGTTGTCGCATGGCCTGGTGTCGGGCGCCATGTTTCTGTGCGTCGGCGTGATGTACGACCGGGTGCACAGCCGCGAAATCAGCGCCTACGGCGGCGTGATCAATACCATGCCGAAATTCGCGGCGTTCATGGTGCTGTTCGCGCTCGCAAATTCCGGTCTGCCGGGAACCTCCGGCTTCATCGGCGAATTCATGGTGATCCTGGCGGCGTTCAAAGCCAATGTCTGGTACGCGTTCTTGGCGGCCACCATTCTAGTGTTGGGCGCGGCGTATACGCTGTGGCTGGTCAAACGCGTCATCTATGGCGAAGTCGCCAATGACCACGTGGCCGCACTCAAGGATCTCAACGGCCGGGAGTTTCTGGTGCTCGGGGCGCTCGCGGCGGCGGTCATATTGGTGGGCGTATGGCCCGCGCCGCTGCTCGATGTGATGCGGGCAACCACGCAGCATTTGGCTGAACAGTTGCTCGTTTCGAAGATCGTTCCGTAAGGTTCACACATGAACGCCGTCGCCCAATTCAGTGTCAGCCAGTTCGATGCCGGACTGATCTACGCGAGCCCGGAGATCTTTTTGGGCCTCGCGGCCTGCGCCATCTTGATGCTCGATCTGTTGCTGAACGATGTACAGCGGCCGTGGACCGGGATTTTGGCGATCATCAGTTTGCTAGTGACCGCGGTGCTGGTAGTCGCGCAGCCGATAACCACCAAGGTCGTGGCCCTCGGCGGCCTGTTCGAACTCGACCGGATGGCGCAGGTCCTGAAAGTCGTCACGCTGCTGACGGTCGCGGTGGTTTTTGTCTATTCCACCGATTATTTGCGACGCCGCGACATCCTCAAGGGCGAGTACTACGTGCTCGGCTTGTTCGCCGTGTTGGGCGCGATGGTGCTGATTTCAGCCGGCAGCCTGATCACCCTGTACCTCGGTCTGGAACTGATGTCGCTGTGCCTGTACGCCATGGTGGCATTCGATCGCGAATCCGGAATCGCGGCGGAGTCGGGCATCAAGTACTTCGTGTTGGGATCCCTGGCCTCCGGGACGCTGCTCTACGGCATGTCGATCGTCTATGGGGTGACCGGGAACCTGGAACTCGCGGCGATCGCGAGCACGGTGCACACGGGATTGGGCGACAACGTGGGGTTGGTGTTCGGCATGGCGTTCCTGATCGTCGGCATCGGATTCAAGCTTGGCGCCGTGCCATTCCACATGTGGATACCCGATGTGTACGAGGGATCGCCAACCTGCGTAACGGTGTTCATCGGCACCGCCTCGAAACTCGCCGCGTTTGCGTTGGCCATGCGTTTGCTTCCGGAAGCTCTGGCGGGCTCGCAGGCCGATTGGAGCCAGATGCTCGTGGTACTCGCGGTGTTGTCCATGGCGATCGGCAACATCGTCGCAATCGCGCAGACCAACCTCAAACGGATGCTGGCGTACTCGACGATTTCGCACATGGGATTCGTACTGCTGGGAATCTTGTCCGGAACGGCACAGGGCTATCAGGCCGCGATGTTTTACATCATCAGCTACGTGATCGTGGCCGGCGGCGCATTCGGCATGATTTTGCTGCTGGCACGCCAGGGCTTCGAGGCGGACAAGCTGGTGGATTTTCGCGGCTTGAACGCGCGCAGTCCGTGGTTTGCCGGGATGATGGCGATACTGATGTTCAGCCTCGCGGGCCTGCCGCCGTTCATCGGATTCTGGGCGAAGCTCGGCGTCATCCAGGCGGTGATTGGAGTGCAATACACCTGGCTCGCGGTCGTCGCCGTGCTGTTCTCGGTGGTCGGCGCATTTTTCTATTTGCGGATCGTGAAGCTGATGTACTTCGATGAGCCCGGCGATCCGATCACGATCGGCGGCTCGACGCTGATGCGCACCGTACTCAGCGTGAATGCGTTGTTGGCATTCGGGTTGGGTGTGATTCCCGGCACCTTGCTCGAGCTGTGCCGGCGCGCTTTGCAGTAGCTCTATTGCATTAGCCAAAGCTCCGGGTACAATGGGCGGCTATTCCGGTGCGGGGTGGAGCAGTCTGGCAGCTCGTCGGGCTCATAACCCGAAGGTC
>CAYRAC010000290.1:0-5600 GCA_964422045.1 uncultured Steroidobacteraceae bacterium | reverse complement strand
CATGCGAGAAGTCGACCGCACTATTAGGCGTCTTCAAGGAGCCGATCATCCAAGGCCTTTTCACGACCGGAGCGGCCGCTGTTCCGACCCTGGGGGATCCGGACGGGCCGGCTCATCTCGCTCGCTACGTCGAGAATTCACGGCAGCGGCAAAATGCGTTGCTGTCGAGCATTGAGGATTTCGTCGCGCCGAATGAACGAATCATCGTCTGGGGAGCGGGCAGTCTAACCATGCATCTATTGAGCGATCCACGGTTCGCGCGACTCAATATAGTGGCCTTCGTCGATGCCAATCCGAATTACTGGGACAAGACGATTCGAGGTGTGGCGGTGATTGCGCCGGCGCTCGTGAGTACTCACGAGGAAAAGATCTTGATCGTCTCCTATTCCTACGAGGATGAAATCTGTGCGGAAATTCGCAACCGCTACAAGCTGCACAACACGATTGTGCGTCTCTTCGAGAGCGCGAATCATTAGCGGCAGGCCGCCAATTACTGCAAATTCTGCGACAACCAGGCTTGACAAAGCCAAATATCTGCTCGACGATCGATCGCTGATCACGTGCGGCGAAAATCGGAAACAGCTCAATTATATTGCGCCGCGAACCAGCGGAGGAGCATGAATGCGCGTCCTCGAAGAAATGAAAACACAGATTCCGCGCCAGATGTATGCATCCTGTCCGGTGTGCGCCAGCGGCGATTTGCAGGGCATCTGGCAAGTGAGCGGTTACCCGATCGCCCGCTGCCAGGGCTGCTCGCTGGTCTTCGTTCAGGCTCAGGTGACTGCGCAGGAATTGGACGCACACTATGCCACGGCCGGGGATGTAGCGTATGACGATACGAATGTCGAATGCCTGAACTACTACTACCAAAAGTTGGGCGAGCTGATTTCCCGGCGCTTTGCTCAACCGGGGAGGATCCTCGATATTGGATGTTCCCGAGGCTGGTTTCTCGATGTCATGAAAGGCTGGGAGTGCTATGGCAGCGAGATTGTGCCCGCCGACGCAGAGGCTGCGCGCGTGCGCTATGGGGAGCGGATTGTCAGGGGCTCATTCGAAGCCTACCCGCTGCGGGACAGTTACTTCGACGTCATCACGCTGCAGGATGTCTTTGATCATTTCAGAGACCCGCTGCCGGCGCTGGAAAAGTGCCGCCGCATGTTGAAACCCGGCGGGCTGATTGCGATCAAGGTGCACAACATTTCGTGCTGGTACGCGAAGCTCACGGGCGCCAATTTCTATGCGGTTGTGCCGCCATCGCATCTTTTCTATTACGACCGGCAAACGCTGTCCCTTGCACTGGAAAAAAGCGGCTTTAGCGTGGTGGACACTCGGTACATCGGCAACCTGCTCAAGGTGAAAACGGTATTTTGGCGCTTGTCGCGGGGCGGCGATAAGAGCTCCCGTTACTATCGTATTTACAAGATGCTGGACGGCACGGCGCTCGGCCGTTTCACGTTCGTCAAGAATCTGCATGACATCATCACGGTTTTTGCCGAGAAGGCCGCTTAACCGCGCCGCGTCAACAGATAGCACGCTTCGCTCACCTGCGTGACGCCGCGCGCTCGAAGTTTGGGCTCATTCGCCGAAATGTCCCGTCGATCGAGTTGCTGGATCTTGTGGCGTTCGCCGTACAGCCGATCCACATCAGCGGCGCCGATTGAAAATGGCGGACCTTGCATTTGTTGTTGCGGATATTCCATGGTGATCAAGAGTGTCTTGGCACCGACATTCGTCAAGGAATCCAGGTGTGCGAGATACGGCGCGCGCATTTGCGGAGTCCAGGAAATCAACGCCGCGCGATCATATATGGCGGATACCTCGCCCAACAGTTCGGCTGTCAGCGAAAAGAAATCGCCGCGAAACAATCGCAGTTGCGCAGCCTCATAGACGTCGAAGTCTGCGAGCGTCCGGCGTCTGGCCGGTATGCCGTGCTCTACGCAGAACGACTCGATCGCCACTGCGGAGAGTTCTATCCCGGTGATCGAAACTCCGCGTTGCAACAGCCAAATGATATCGAGACTCTTGCCGCACAAAGGCACGAACACGTGTGACTTTGGCGCCGCGTCGAGCGCCGCCCAATATTGCACCAGCAGCTTATCGACGTCCGTTTGATGAAACCCGATCTGGCCCGTGCGCCAGCGATCGTGCCAAAACTCAGGCTCCACGGATCATGATTCCTCGGAAGTATCTCCATGCAATTCGTCTTCGGCGGGTTCGCCCGGGATCTTGTGCTGTTCGCCAAACCACGCACCGAGATCGATGAGCCGGCAGCGCTCGCTGCAGAAAGGTCGATACAGCGAGTCCGGGGACCACTCAACGCCACGCCGGCAGGTGGGGCATTTGACGATCGTAGCCATGGCGATGCCGGGACCTAAGCGCAACAGGTGAGCAAGAACGGCACGTCGACTTCGACATGGACGGGGCGGCTGGTGGCGTCCTGCCAATTCAGAAAGCGAATGGTGCACTTATGCTGACTGGCGCTCATTTCCGGGAACATATCGCTGTGGGCGGGCAAAGTCACGCGCACCAATTGGCAGGGGGTCTCGCGATCGAACTGCAATTGGAATATGCCGCCCACGGCGGTCTCGCGTCTGCTCTTTGCGTTTTGCCGCGTGAGCCACAGCGACTCGGCGATGCTGTCGCACAATGGCCGTATCAATGCCAGCCAACCGTCGAATTCCGCGGCGCGCACCTCCGCGGGCCGGCTCAACCAATATGAGTAGTCGGGCAGGTCGAAGTCGCAAGTGCCGCCTGGAATGGCGCTGCGGTGTTTGATCGCGCTCAGAAATTCCGAATCGCGCAACGGCCCCATGTAATTGCCGCCGATGGTCGAGAGGTCGTGGCGCAACTTGACCAGATTGGACATCAACGCTTTGAGCCGGCCGGGATCGACGCCGGTCCTCGATTGATAGTCCTTGAGCACGTTCACATGACGCTCGAGCTCCTTGAGGACGTCGGTGCGCGAGTCGCCGCGTGCCGTGATCGCCAAAATCTCGAGCAAGCTCGCCATGGCCGCGCGCGAACTCCACGGATTGGGTAGTTCGCTGTGGTAGCTGGCTTGGGTATACAGAAACTCGAGCCGCAGGAAGGTGCGCATACGCTCGTTGAGCGGCTGTTCGTAAACGACCGGACCTGCCTCGGGCTCCCCGTCGGCCTGCGGATCTGGGTAAGAGTTCATTTGGCTATTCTGAGCCAACCGGTGGGCCAGGGTAAACCTTGGTTTTCTGAGCTACGGGTCAGGCGAGCATTTGCCTGTCGCAAATACCTGACGGTTGCGGCTCGTCGCGCGACAGTCTACGCCGGACTTAAGCTGTAGACTGTATCTGTGTCTATCGCGGCCACGGATCGATCCAAAGCAATCAAGCCGATCGTCGTATTCGGTGTTCTGGGCTTGGTGTTCGCGCTTAGGCTCTGGCATCTCTCCGATGCCGTGCTGAGCCCGTTGAGCTATCAGCCGGGACCCGACGAGGACTACTACCTCAAGTTCGGACAGGCGGTCGCTGCCGGACAGGGCCAGGACAGTGCCGAGTTCACTTTTTTGGATCCCGCCTACGGCTATCTCTTGGGCGGGATTTTCAAGCTGATCGGCGTCAATTTGTTCGTGATCTACCTGCTGCAGGCGATGCTTGATACCGCCACCGCCTGCGGGATTTTCGTCATCGGCCGATTGCTTGGACGGCCTCGCGCGGGCCTGTATGGAGCGCTGCTCTACGGACTTACCGCTACCGCGATCATGTACACCACCACGTTGCTCAAGGAGACGTGGGCGACCTGTTACTTGACTTGGGGGGTGGCGGCTGCGCTCGCGCTGATCCGTTCGGACCGCAAGCTCGCATGGGTCTCGTTCGGCGCGTACTGCGGCATCGGCGTTGCGCTGCGATCGAATCTGCTGTTGCTGGCAGCTCTGGCCTTGCTGCTGCCGTATTTATGCACCGGCGCGCAGCGCAACCCCCGCGATTGGGCCATCAAGGCTTCGCTCCTGGCCGGCGGGATCATTGCGGCTTTGCTGCCGTGGTCGCTGCGAAACGCCGATTCCTACGGCAGTTTCTCGCCCCTTCCGCACAACGGCGGCATCGAGCTCCACCAAGTCTATAACTCGCAGAATCCGGGTTCGGAACTCTGGATACCCGCATTCGTAAATTATCTCGAGCCGCGGGAGATCTGGCGAGGATACGCAGCGGAGGCGAGCAAACGAGAGGGGCGCTCACTGTCGGTGCCCGAGGTGGACCGCTTCTGGCGCGACCAGGCCGCGACATTTATCCTGCACAATCCGCTGCAAGTGCTGCGCGACATTTCGCAAAAGTCGCTCAATTTCGTATCCGCTGCGGAAGTGCCGGATAACCGGTCGGTCGAGGAGGAACGATTATTCTCGCCGGTACTTAGGTTGTTGCCAGCGCCAACCGCCTGGTTGTTGGCGTTGGGCCTCGCCGGACTCCTCTGGCTGGCGCTCGATGACCGACGCTGGCTGATCTTGGCGGCACCCATCTTCGTCGCCTGGTTTACCGTTGCCATCTTCTTTACCCAGGATCGATTTCGATTTCTCGCCATTCCCCTATTGGCCGCGTGCGCGGGAATCTGGATCGACCAGGTGACAAAAGAAGTCCGCGAACGCCGCCGCTGGCCGTTGCTGGGCTTTGTCTCCTTGACGGGCATGCTTGCAATGACTTCTTTGTATCTCGGCAGCAAAACCCCGGCCGCCCCGGTGCGCTGGGATCAAATCGCGTGGGGCTATATCAAGATGGGCAAAATCCCCGAAGCCCGGGCGCTGGCGCAGCGCATTGCCGGCGAACAGCCGGATAACGGCGCCATTCTCGAGGCGCTGGGATATACGGCGATTGCGCGCCAGCAATACAGCGAAGCGGCCGATGACTATCAACGCGCGATCAAGCTGCGGCCGCGCTCGCATGTTGCCCACTACAATCTGGCCCGCGTATTTCTCGAACTCGAGGATCGCAAGCGAGCCGCCGAGGAAGCGAAGATCGCGATGCAGCTCTACCCCTCGCCCGACTATGCGGCGCTGTTGAGCAAAATCGAATCTCAGCAGTGATCGCCGGTCGCTGAACTCGTTAACGCGGGATTGTGTGACAACCTCGCTTGACATCCCCTGGTGGCTGCTCGACGATCGATCGACCCTTGACCATCTGTGTTACGGAAGCTTGGTTGTCGAGGTTTTCCGCCGTCATGGGGATGCCGGATGTGGGATGGTCCCTCCAGCGAGATTGCAGGTGACGGCTAGTAGTTATGCGTCGTTCTGAACGTTATTGCTTGTTCGCCATGGCGGTGATTTACGCCGGGCCCATTGTCGTCATGACTCTATGGGCGTCGTCTGCGCATTCAGTTCGCAGCGTGGTCACGGTTCCGTTGACTGCATTGCTCTTGGCCTGCCTGATCGCCTCCGTGACGCGGACTTGGCGCATTTTCTTCTTGGTGCAACTGCCCCTGTGGTTGCTAAGCGTAGCGTATACGGCTTACACCCTGATTTTTGGATTCCCGCCCGGACACACGCTGGCCGGGATTGTCGCGGCGACAACGGTGGAAGAGCTGAGAGGATATTTCGTACTAACTCAGGCGAAATGGGCTCTCGTGTTCTTGCTCGCAGG
>CAYRAC010000289.1:0-5611 GCA_964422045.1 uncultured Steroidobacteraceae bacterium | reverse complement strand
GCATCACCAGCAATTTGGACCGTGAGTTTCTCTACTTGGAGCGCCACATGCCGCCCGAACAGGCCGCGCACATCAAGGCGCTCGGCATCCCCGGCGTGTACTTGCTGCGCGAATACCGGCGCTACTATCCCGCCGGCGAGATCTCCGGCCATGTCGTCGGCTTCACCACCATCGACGACAAGGGACAGGAGGGACTCGAGCTCGGCTTCGATCAGTTGCTGAACGGCGAAGACGGCGCGAAGCGCGTCATTCAGGATATGTACGGACGCTACGTCGAGAATGTCGAAAGCATCCGTGCGCCGCAGCCGGGCCGGGATCTTCTCACCAGTATCGATCTGCGCATTCAATATCTCGCCTATCGCGAATTGAAGGCGGCAATGCAAGAGTACCGGGCGCGCGCCGGCTCCGTCATCGTCATCGACGTCGATACCGGTGAAGTGCTCGCCATGGTCAATCAGCCGGCCTACAACCCCAACGACCGCGAGCAGCTCAAAGCGGGTCTGTACCGCAATCGCGCTGCCACCGACATTTTCGAACCCGGTTCGAGCATCAAACCCTTCATCATGGCCGCGGCTCTGGCCTCGGGGCAGTACCGCGCCGACAGCGTGGTGGATACCTCGCCCGGTTTCCTCAAAGTCGGCACCAAAGTGTTCGAGGACGAGCAGAACTTGGGCGCCATTGATCTGGCGACGATCTTGGCGAAGTCGAGCAACGTCGGCACCGCCAAGGTCGCTTTGTCTCTGCAACCCGAGCAAATCTGGAGCACCTTGACGGGCTTGGGATTGGGCCAGGTGACGGGCAGCGGTTATCCGGGCGAATCGGCCGGAATGCTCAGTCACTATTCGCATTGGCGGCCGATCGGCATCGCGACGCTGTCGCACGGTTATGGACTGTCGGTCACGCCCCTGCAGCTGGCGCATGCCTACGCGACCATCGGCGCCGGGGGCATCAAGCGGCCCATTTCTTTCGAGCGCGTGCAAGGACCCGTGCCCGGCGAGCGCGTTCTCGATTCCAAGGTGTGCGCGACGTTGGTGCAGCTGATGGAGCAGGTGGTCGAAAAGGGCGGCACCGCGACCCGCGCCTCGCTCATCGGCTACCGCGTATCCGGAAAAACCGGTACCGCCTGGAAATCGATTGCCGGGGGCTACTCGACGGATCGTTATATGGCCGTCTTTGCCGGCCTGGTGCCGGCATCGCACCCGAAACTCGCGACGGTGGTGGTGATCGACGAGCCGAGCGGCGATTTGCATCAGGGCGGCACGGTGGCCGCGCCGGTGTTCGCAAGCGTCATGTCCGGCGCCCTGCGGCTGATGGACGTGCCGCCCGACGATTTGCAAAACGTCCCGGCTGCGACGCTGGTGCAGGCCAACGAAACACCATGAGCGTCTCACTCATGTGGCTGCTCGAAGGCATCGCGAAGCTCCCGGACGCCGCGCGCTGCGAAGTGCACGATCTCACGCTCGACAGCCGCGAGGTGCGCGCCGGCAGTCTATTTCTTGCGTTGCGCGGCCGCAGCGTGCATGGCGTCAAGTTCGCCGCCGAAGCCGCCGCACGCGGCGCCAGCGTAGTGCTGTGGGAACCGGCGGCCGGGATCGAGTTGCCGGCATTGCCGGCGAGGGTATTCGCGGCGGCGATTCCGAATTTGAGGGATTTGGTTGGGCGTATTGCCGATCGCTTTTTCAAGTCGCCTTCGGCGCAGCTGCGCATCACGGGAATCACCGGAACCAACGGCAAGACCACCTGCGCCTTTTTGCTGGCGCAATGTCTGGAGCGCTTGGGGTCCCGAGCCGCCTACATCGGCACTCTCGGATGGGGCCGAATCGCGTCGCTCGCACCAGCAAGCCTCACCACGCCCGACGCCGTCACATTGCACCGCGAACTGGCCGAGCTCCATGCCGCCGGTGTGCGCGACGTGGCGATGGAAGTGTCGTCGCAGGCTCTCGATCAAGATCGCGTCGCCGCAGTGCGCATCCACACGGCCGCGTTCACCAACTTGAGCCGCGATCATTTGGATTATCACCAGACCATGACCGCGTACGGGGCCGCCAAGGCACGGCTGTTCATGGCGCCGGACCTCGAGCACATCGTCGTCAACGTCGCCGATGCCTTCGGGCGCGAGTTGGCACAGAACTACGCCGGACGGGCACCGCTCACCGCCGTGTGGATCGGCGCCGGCGATACGCTGCCGACGCGGCGCACGCTGCACGCGACCCAAGTGACTCTGGATGTGCACGGCGTTTCGATGCAGCTCGACGGCAGCTTCGGCGAGGCCCGGGTCGACACCCGCTTGCTCGGCCGCTTCAACGCCGATAATTCTCTGATTGTCATCGCCTGTCTGCTCTCGCTCGGCGCATCGCTCGCCGAGGCTGCTCGGGTGCTTGCCGAATGCAACCCGCCTCCCGGACGCATGGAAGTCGTCGACCCCGACGCTCGCGGCAAGCCGCTGGCGGTGGTGGACTACGCACATACGCCCGACGCATTGGCGAAGGCCTTGGGCGCGCTGCGCGAGCATTGCGCAGGCTCGCTGTGGTGCGTCTTCGGTTGCGGCGGCGACCGCGATCCCGGCAAGCGCCCCCTCATGGGCAGCATCGCCGATGAATTGGCCGATCGAGTCATCGTTACCGATGACAACCCGCGCTCCGAGGATCCGCAAGCGATAACCGGCGCCATCATCAGCGGCATCAAGTCGCGCACGGTACGCGTCATCCACGACCGGGGCGAGGCCATCGGCACCGCGCTCAAAGAGGCGCGCGCGACGGACGTGGTTCTGATCGCCGGCAAGGGTCACGAGGACTATCAAATTTACGGCGATACGCGGCGCAGCTTCAGCGATCGGCTCGAAGCTCGGCGCCATCTCGGGGTGGCGGCATGAAGCGCACCTTGCATGAGGCAGCCACGGCGGTCGGCGGTCAATTGATCGGCGAGGATCGTCCGTTCGGCGCAGTTTCGACGGACAGTCGAACGCTCGCTCCGGGAACGCTGTTCGCCGCGTTGCGCGGCCCCAAATTCGATGGCCGAGACTTCGTTACGGCGGCGGCGACGCGCGGCGCCATCGGCGCCATCGTTGAACGCGCGGTCTCGCACGCCGTGCCGCAGATCGTGGTGGCGGATGCACTGCGCGCTCTGCAGCAGCTGGGCCAGGCATGGCGCGCCGGCTTCGATGTGCCGGTGGTGGCCGTGGGCGGCAGCAACGGCAAGACCACCACCAAGGAAATGACGGCCGCCATCTTGTCGCGCATGGGCGTCGTTATGGCGACGCACGGCAACCTGAATAACCACATCGGCGTGCCCCTGACGCTGATGCGCCTCGAGGCATCGCATCGCAGCGCCGTCATCGAGATGGGCGCGAATCGCATCGGCGATGTCGCCGAGCTGGTGCGCCTGGCGCGCCCGACCGTCGGGCTCATCACCAACGCCGGCGCCGAACACCTGGAGGGATTCCGCACTCTCGACGGTGTCGCTCAAGGCGAGGGCGAAATGGTGTCCGGTCTCGAGCCGGCGGCGACGGCGGTGATCAACGCCGACGACGCCTACGCGGGTTATTGGCGCAGCGTCGCGACGGCGCGCCGCATCGTGACCTTCGGCGTGCACTCTGCCGCGGATTTCACGGCGCAAGATTCCAAGCAGACGATCGAGCGCGGAGAGTTCCTGACCCGCTTCACTCTACGCTGTCCCTTGGGGCAGCACCCGATCACGCTCAAGGCCGGCGGCGCGCACAACATCGGCAACGCGCTGGCGGCCGCCGCCGCCGCCGGCGCCGCCGGCGCATCGCTCGAGGAAATCGCGCTCGGATTGGCGGATTTTCGCGCGGTCGCCGGGCGTCTGCAGCTCAAAGCCGGCGCGCGCGACAGTTGGATCATCGATGACTCATACAACGCCAATCCGAGTTCGGTGCGCGCCGGACTCGAGGTGCTGCGCGCCCTGCCCGGCGCCACTTGGCTGGTGCTCGGCGATATGGCGGAGCTCGGCGAATTTGCCGAGGACAGCCACGCACACATGGGCGCATACGCTCGCGACTGCGGGATCAAGCGCCTGTTCGCCGTAGGACCGCAAAGTTCGCGCGCCGTCGAGACCTTCGGCTCCGGGGCCGAGTGGTTCGCGGATGCCGATTCTCTGACTCGCCGCCTGCAGGCCGAAATCGCGCCGGGAGTCACCGTGTTGGTCAAGGGTTCCCGGGTGAATCGACTCGAGCGCGTGGTGCAAGCGCTCACCGGAGCGAACTGACGCCATGTTGCTGGCTCTCACCGAGTATCTGGCGCGGTTCTACACCGGCTTTCATGTCTTCCAGTACCTCACGCTGCGCGGCATTCTCGCGGCGGTCACCGCGCTCGCGCTGGCGCTTTTCATCGGACCGACCATGATCGCGATGCTGAGCCGCTATCAGATCGGGCAGCAGGTGCGCAGCGACGGACCGCAGTCGCACTTGCAGAAATCCGGCACGCCGACCATGGGCGGAGGTCTCATTTTGATCGCCATGGTCCTGGGTACCCTGTTGTGGGCCGACTTGTCGAGCCGCTTCGTCTGGATCTTGTTGGCAACCACCTTGGGTTTCGGGTTGATAGGCTTCTACGACGATTATTTGAAATTGGTCGTCGGCAACTCGAAGGGCCTGGCAGCGCGCTATAAATATCTGGCGCAATCGCTGGTCGGCATCGCGACCATCATGACGCTGCATCACCTGCGCCTGTCGCCCGCCGAGACCTCGCTGTACGTGCCATTCTTCAAGACCGTGGCGGTCCCCATGTCGACCGCGGCCTACGTCGCGTTGTGCTACTTCGTCATCGTCGGCACCAGCAACGCCGTGAACTTGACCGACGGACTCGATGGTCTCGCCATCATGCCGGCGGTGATGGTGGCGGCGGCGCTCGGCGTCTTCGCTTACGTGACGGGCAATTTCAAATTTGCGACCTATTTGCAGATTCCCTACATCCCGGGCGTCGGCGAGGCGCTCATATTCAGCGCGACGCTGGTGGGCGCGGGCCTTGGATTCCTGTGGTTCAACTCCTATCCCGCGCAGGTCTTCATGGGCGATGTCGGCGCGCTCGCAATCGGCGCTTCGCTCGGCACCCTGGCGGTGATCGTGCGCCAGGAAATCGTGCTGTTCGTCATGGGCGGCGTATTCGTACTCGAGACCGTCTCGGTCATGCTGCAGGTCGCCTCATTCAGGCTCACCGGCAAACGAATATTCCGCATGGCGCCGATTCATCACCATTTCGAACTCAAAGGCTGGGCCGAGCCGAAGGTGATCGTACGTTTCTGGATCATCAGTTTCGTGCTCGTATTGACCGGTCTTGCAACCTTGAAGTTACGCTGATGCACAGTGTCGTCGTCGGTCTCGGCAAAACCGGTGCTTCCTGCCTGCGCTATCTGTCGCGGCACGGTATCGCGGCGAGCGCCACGGACTCGCGTCCCGTTCCGCCGGGGCTTGCCGAGCTGGGCGAGCTCGCGAAATCGGCGGACCTGAGGCTCGGCGGTTTCGATCTGTCGCTGCTCGACGGCGCATCGCAGGTGCTGATCTCCCCGGGGGTTTCGCTCAAGGAGCCGATCGCGCGAGCGGCGCGCGATCGCGGCATAGAAGTCGTCGGCGACGTCGAATTGTTCGCGCGCAACG